>CAKZMA010000928.1 GCA_937127375.1 uncultured Coleofasciculus sp.
GGTTGGCGGGGATTAACCTGAGTGGAGCAAATATGTTTACCAATTCATTGGATAGCGATCGCCTTTTATTTTTATCAATCTGTACCGGAGTAACGTCCGATTAAACACTATTTAAATAGCAATCAAAATCCCGCTGCTGGAAGCAAACAAAAACCACCTTCTCAATCGCAGCATGTCCCCGTAAAAATGTTCTGACTTGCGAGCAGGCAATTCGGGATGCCCAATCACTTGGAAAGCCCAGAAACCCTGTACTAATCGCTGGGAAGGCAATGGTTTTAATCGAGTATTGCTCTGCCAACGTTAGACAGTTCTGATAACATAGAGCTAGCATCCGATCCTCTCCCTGATGACCCCCCTGCCAGGCTGGACCGGCTGTATGGATCACCCATCGAGCTGGCAGATTATAGCCACGGGTAATCTTCGCCTCACCCGTCTTACAACCGTGGAGCTGTTCACATTCTTTCTTTAGCCCCGATCCAGCCGCCCGGTGAATTGCCGCATCAACACCAGCACTACCCGACAGATAATTATCCGTAGCATTAACAATCGCATCAACCCGTTGCTTCGTAATATCCCCCTGAATCACCTCAATTCGACCCCGCAGATCATCGGGTAAATTCTGCCCCCGATAGCGTTGACTCCGCTGCACTTGATAGTCATGATAAGTAGACTGGCTAAAACTGCGGCTGATGCTATGGGATTGATAATGAGACATTTTGCGGAATTGTTGCACCTGCCGTCTCTGAAGATCCCGATCCAAATCAATTAACGCGATCGCCTCTTGTTCCATCAAAGGGGATGCCGGGGCGGCTAACACTTGTTTCCGGGCGGTTTGTAGCAATTGGCTCGCGGTTGTATAGTCTCCCTCATCCACTTTTTGCACCGCTTCCTTCTTAGCGCGTGCTGCACTCATCAGCACCACCTGTTGCTGCACCTCTGGATTCAGGGGATATTCAGCCAAAGCAGCCGCCGCGACGACGGGCAGTTGGAACATCTGCCGTATCCGTTGTCGTTCCTGCTGTTCGGGTTCATCCCAACTTAAACGGAAATTGCAGAGGTTGGCACTGTCGGCTGCTCTCATGGGTGGCACCTTGAGCCGCACCACAACCACAAAAGGATTACCCTTGACCAAATTGGGTAACTTGAACTCACCCTGAGGGGAGACATCCAAATCATTAAAGACATCAACCACGTCCACATCTGCTTGTGGTTCAATCCCTAGGCGCACCTCCCGCCCCATGGTTGCCATTAAGCCGTGCAGTTCAGTTTGGAAAATCTCTGGCAGTTGTTCAGGAGTGTCAATGTAATAGTAATTCCCATCCCCACTATTCGCCATCACCTCCAGCAAATCTTCGTTGTAATCATCCCCAACCCCCATTGTGGTGGTACTCACACCCTGTTGTGCCAATCCATAGACATCAGAGGCGATCGCGTCAGCATTGGTTTGCCCTTTGTTGGCTAGTCCATCTGAGAGCAAAATCACCCGATTCAATCCCTCAGGATTCAAATATTGACTCACTTGCTTACCGCCCTCAACCCAGCCATCATGGAGGGCGGTCATGTTTCTGGGGTGAATCCGTTCGATCTGACGGGTAATGTAATTCTTTTCCGTGGCGAGGGTACTGGGGATCAGGGTTTCGACGATATCATCATAAATCGTTACACTCACGCGATCGCTCCCCAGAAGTTGCTGCACCGCATAACACGCCGCTTGACGGGCATAAGCGATTTTCTTCCCTGCCATCGAACCGGAACGGTCAATCACTAAACCCAGATTAAGTTCGGGTCGTTTTAGGTTAGCCTCTGGCTGTGGCGGAACAATTTTAACCAGTACATCCAGGGTTGTCAGAGCCTCTGTACTCACCGCATCGCGCAGGGGGACAAATTCAATCTGTGGGGCGTTCATGGGATGTTACCTTATTGTTTAAAGGGGACATCAAGCCGGATCAGGGAAACATATCCTTGAATTATAAACTCTAATTAGAACCAATTGTTGAGAGCCACTCTAACCAATAGCTAGAAATCATTCACAATCTCTTCCAAGGAGAGTTCGCTCATGTCACACAAATTTGAGTCAGGATTTTTTGTCCATCAAGCCGCTTGGCATAAACTTGGCACCGTCTTGCAAAATCCGCCAACGACTGAACAAGCGATTGTTGGAGCCGGATTGAATTGGCGAGTCACTGAGGAACCCTTATATCAGGTTGAAGGGAATTCTTCAGAGATTATTCTCAAGAAAAAGCTACGGCGCGATCGCGATCAGGCGTTTCTCGGTATCGTCAAGCATGACTACACCCCCCTGCAAAACGAAGAAGCCTTTCGCTGGTTTGACCCCCTCCTCTCGAGAGGCGGCGTGCAGTTAGAAGCCGCAGGTAGTCTCAAAGGTGGAAAACGCATTTGGATTCTCGCCAAACTCATCAATACTGAAGCCGAGATCATCAGTGGCGATATCGTTCGTCCTTATCTGCTGCTTCACAACTCTCATGATGGTTCAACAGCCGTTTGGCTTCAGTTCACCCCGGTTCGCGTTGTCTGTTGGAATACCCTCAATGGTGCTTCACGCTCCCGTTTCGGCGATTTATGGCAAAAGAAAGCCATCTGCATTCCTCACTCTTTGAGCCTGACCGAACAACTCGAACATATCCATAACATCCTCGACCTAACCCAGAAGGAATTCCAGTACAGCGTCGAGGAATACCAAGCCATGGCACATAAGGAACTCACAACTGAGTTACTCGCCGACTACATAGGACGAGTCTTGGGTACAACACAACCAACCTTACACCCAGCCTGGTCACAACTCGTGGCTAACTTTGAGAGCGGACGGGGGAACCAAGGTCAAACACTCTGGGATGCTTACAACAGCATTACTGAATGGCTAGATCATCAGCGAGAAGCACTCGCCGACGCTCGTCTGTTTTCAACCTGGTTTGGCTCTGGCGCTCGCCTACGCACAAAGGCTCATCAGGTCGCCTTAGCCATGCTCAATGATGCTCCAGATGCACATCCATCTGCCTCTCATACTCTCTCCTATCGCTCTACCCAGAGTGCCAGCACTTTGGCTTAATAATATCCTACACCCGTACAAATGATTGGCTTGTTGTCAGCACCAATGATGAACTGGAACAGACAGCAAG
>CAKZMA010000929.1 GCA_937127375.1 uncultured Coleofasciculus sp.
CCCATGGAACAAAAAGCTCCCGCATCCTCTGGCTTCCCCATGGAACAAAAAGCTCCCGCATCCTCTGGTCTCCCCCATGGAACAAAAAGCTCCCGCATCCTTTGGCTTCCCCCTTTTGAAGGGGGACGGGAGGGGGATCTATAAGGGGGACGGAAGGGGGATCTATAAGGGGGACGGGAGGGGGATCTGAAGGGGGACGGGAGGGGGATTCAAAGGGGGGAACGAGGGGGGACCGGAGTTGGGGTTAGGGGATGAGGGGGAAAATGTCGAGAAGTAGATAGACACAGATTAAAATTCAGCAACCCCTAAATGGAATTTTGTGATCAAAATGGTTAAGGCAAGATATATTCAAGTTGGGAAATCCCTTCAATCAGAATAGGAGTGTGTAACAGGATATGTCAGACCTAAATCGTGGCATCATGAAGTTTAAGGGAGCAGATAGTCCTCTGGCGATCGTGATTTCGACGGTGTTAGTTCTGGGGGGTATTGGGTTCCTACTTTGGTGGGCATTACAGACGGCTTACAATGTGGGTTAAGTGTCAATCTATGGCATAGGGAGTAGGATACTGATCACGTCACATCCTACTCTCTGTCTGTTTTCCAACCCAAACATTGCCGCCGAGGTTCCTCGCGATCGCGAATACGCACCAATCCATTCCGGTATGTCAACAAACGTTAAGGGACTAAAACCCGCTTCCCTTCTACCCTCTGTTCTCTTCTTTGCCCCATTTCCCCTGCCCGATTTTCCCTAAGGGTTTGGTAAGATAGCCTTCGCCAAAGTTTCGCCATTTTAGCTAACCCGGCGAGAAGCCCCACGCTCTAATCTTTGACCCTTGCGTGGGATGAATCGCCAGTATTAAAAGTTAATTTGTACCTGATTATTGGGTTTGCAGGTGTTATAATAAAATGCAAGTGAGGTGATAAAAATTGAAGCGAACCAAAGATACGTTCAAGTTGAATTACCAGTATCGGATTGTGCCGGACAAACAACAGGCTTGCCAGCTAAACAACTGGCTGCACAAACTATGCCGGATACATAATCTGATGCTAGAGAAAAGGTTTAACTGGTGGGAGTGTAACCGCCGCCCAGTCAATGCTTGCTCAATTTTTGTCACCCATTTACCAGAACTTAAAGACCCGCCAACCTATTACTCACAGAAACGGGTTCCCCATTGGTCAAGGGAAGCTTTTAAACACCTATACAAGGGAATTCACTCACAGGTAATTCAAGAGGCGATTAAGCGAGTAGAGGATGCGTTTAATCGTTTTGTTGCAGGAGATTCAAATGGGAAACGAAGTGGAAAACCTCGGTTTAAATCGCTGCGGCGATACCGGATATTTTCGATTCCCCAATTAAAACCAGATTGTCTCACCGTTTTTCCTAATCCTCATCGGCGCAAAAATGGTAGCACGCGGCGCGATATTGCTTATATAAACCTGCCCAAAATCGGTCAGGTTAAGCTTATCTATCATCGCCCAATCCCAGAAGGGTTCACTATTAAAGCGGCACTGGTGTCGCGTCGTGCCGATGGTTGGTATATCTGCTTAACCTTAGAGGACAAGACCGTTCCTAGTCTGAAATCACCAGAGATAGAAGCAACGGAAGAGAATTCCCTTGGCTTAGATGTGGGGCTAGAGAAGTTCTGGACAGCCTCAGATGGTGAGGTTGAACCAATTCAGCAACACTACCGTAAGTCTGAGTCAAAGCTGACAAAGTTGGCTAACCGTAAAGATAGTAAACCTCACCAATCAGCATCACGACGAAAGCTGGCGAAAAAGATATCGAAACACCACCAGAGGTTGCAGCGTAAGCGGAAGCAGTTTCATTATGAGTCGGCTACAAAACTGGTGAGTCGGGACGAGCAGGTATTCTTTGTCGAGGACATCAAGCCGGGAAACCTGTCCCGGAAAAACAAACCCAAGCAGGATGAAAATGGAAAATATTTACCCAATGGTCAGAGTGCCAAATCAGGCTTAAACAAGTCGATCAATGATGCTGGCTGGAGTCAATTCCTTTCAATTCTCACTTACAAAGCTGCGAAAGCTGGTAAGTCGGTGGTGAAAGTTAAACCCCATGATACAAGCCAGATATGTTCTTGTTGTAATCGTGATCAAGAAAAAGATTTATCTGTCCGAATACACGAATGTTTATGCGGATTGATTTTGGACAGAGACTGGAATGCCGCGATTAACATCAAGAAAGTGGGGCTGGGCATATTCCCCACTATAAAACGCCCCAAGCGTAGTCGTAAGACTACGACAAAGGAAGCCTACACTGTACCCGTAGGGTCAGTGTAGGAGGATGTCACCATGATCGCCTTACCAATCCCGATTTATCTACTTGCGGCGTCAGACATCGGTCCTCTTTTGGGCAATGTTTGGCTTGATGTTGCCGTACTGATTGTGATGTTCGTGCTGTCGGGTATGTTTTCGGGTTCAGAGACAGCAA
>CAKZMA010000930.1 GCA_937127375.1 uncultured Coleofasciculus sp.
ATTGCGTTTACTTTAGGGGTTTGGAGAAACACGTATGAGAATTAAGGAAATTTCAGTCACTGATTTATTCGGTGTTTTTGAATATGTTATCCCTCTAAATATGGAAGAACATATCACCATTATTCATGGTAAAAATGGAGTAGGAAAAACCACATTACTAAAGCTGATTAATGGCTTTTTTAAGTTGCGGTATTCAGAGCTTCGTGCTATCCCATTTAGTCATCTAAAAATAAACTTTGACAATGATGATTATATCAAAGTAAATAAGGCAAATAAAAAAAACATTAAAAAAGGAAACTCTGATTCTGATGAGAGAAATAGACTAACGTTCTATTTTGAAAACCAAAGCCATAATAATACCAAGGAATTTTCCACAGACTTTATCATTAAAGAAGAAAAGCGTAGAGCTTTGAATGCTGTCAGAGTAATCGAAGATATTATACCTGGACTTGAAAGAATAGGAGGGAGTCGGTGGTTCTATATGCCTACTAGTGAAGAACTATCTTTGACAGAAGTTTTAGATCGTTTCGGTGAAGTTATTCCTGGAGCAGGAGAAACTTTTATCACACCCACCGAAGATTGGTTAAAAGAATTAACAAATTCTATCAATGTTCGTTTTATAGAATACCAGCGTTTGTTAAATTCAACATATAATAAACGATCACAACTATTCAATAACCGTCCCCCATTAATGTCACCTTCTGTTGCAAGTTATGCCAAAGAACTTGCCGAAAATATCCAAGCTAAGCTGACTGAATACGGTACTTTGTCTCAGTCACTTGATAGAACTTTTCCAGCAAGAGTAGTTCAACAAAAAAAACTACCTGAACTAACGGACGAAGAATTAAGACAGAAACTCAATGAGCTTGAAGAAAAACGTTCTAAATTAATAGAAGCTGGACTTTTAAACAGAGATGAAGATCCAAATTTTCAAATTCAAGGAGATATAGACGAAAGTACCAAGAAAATTTTGTCAGTTTATATCGAAGATGTCGATAAAAAACTCAGTGTATTTAATGAGATAGCCAGAAAAACTGATTTGATTAAAAGGATTATTAATGATAAATTTTCTTACAAGCAGATCAACATTAGTAAAGACAAGGGGTTTACTTTTACCACTGATGATGGTAAATCATTATCTCCGACAAACTTGTCGTCTGGAGAACAGCATGAACTGGTTCTTCTTTATGAGTTATTATTTAAAGTGAAACCAAATTCCTTAATTCTCATTGATGAACCAGAATTGTCATTACACGTCGAGTGGCAAGTGCAATTCCTTAAAGATTTACAAGAAATAACTAAACTATCTAATATTAATGTTTTAATTGCAACGCATTCGCCCGACATTATCCACGATCGCTGGGATTTAACAGTTGAGTTAAAAGGACCAGCCGAATGAGAAAATTTATTACCCCGGATCGGATTGCGAATCAAATTCGGATGCGGCGTAGTAGTCACAAAGGTTGTTTTCTAATCGTTGAGGGGCGCAGTGATAAGCTCGTGTATGAACGTTTTATAGATGATACAAACTGTGAATTTTCTATCGCTAGTGGCAAAGAGAATGCTGTTTCTGCCATAAGGATTCTTGAACAAGATAATTTTGCGGGTGTTCTCGCCATTGTAGATGCAGACTTTTGCAGACTAGAGGGGAATTTACCTTCTAGTTCCAACTTACTCTTAACTGATGAGCATGATCTGGAAATGATGCTGATTAAATCACTGGCTTTGGAAAAATTTATGTCCGAACGTGGTTCAGAGGACAAGATAAATAAGTTTGGTCAAGATATCCGTTTAACGTTGCTGGAAAGGGGGAAAAGGATTGGATATTTACGATGGGTTTCATTGAAAGAAAATATATCTCTGAAGTTTGAAGGCTTAAGTTTTAGTAAATTTATTGACAAATCCACCTTAGTAATTGATACGGGTCAACTGATTAAGACTGTTAAAGATCATTCGCGAAAATCAGGACTGAAAGAGCAAGATATTAAAAAAAGTATAGAAACCTTAGAAAAAACTGCCCACGATCCTTGGCAACTCTGTTGTGGACACGATATTATTTGCATTTTATCGATAGGATTGAGTAAAGTGTGGGGTTCATGGAAAACCAACGAGATTAGACCCGATATACTGGAGAGAGAATTACGACTTGCTTACGAGTATGCTTATTTCCGCAGCACTCAACTCTATCAATCAATTCAGCAGTGGGAAGTCAAGAATAAACCCTACCAGGTTTTGTCGCCAGGGAATTAAACTTAGCAATTTTGTGTGAGTGTGAATGAAACGAGAAAAGGTGATCACTCTCTCTCACCGCCACAATCCCATCTATGGCAGAATTTGAGATAGAATGTTAACCGATATTCATGACTAGACTAAAAACACCAATTCCAACTGATACCTGGGTAGCCGCAACCTGGGATGAATATATACAGACGATTGATAATCTGGCTGACCAAAAAGCCAAATGCTACTACCACAATGGAAAACTAAGAATTGAAATGACTCCTCTAGGATATGATCATGCTAGCGATCATACGGTGATTATCTTCGGTGTTAACCTTTTTGCCGCCCTAAAAGGCATTGCTCTGCACGGACTTGATAACTGTACCTATCGGAAAACAGGTTTTGATGATGCTCAACCTGATTTATCTTACTATATTGGTGACAATGCTGATGTGATTCCATGGGGAACTTCTATTATCCAACTTGATAATTATCCGCCCCCCAATTTAGTTATTGAAGTTGCCAATACCTCACTCGCAGATGATCAGGGCG
>CAKZMA010000931.1 GCA_937127375.1 uncultured Coleofasciculus sp.
AAGGGGGATTTAGGGGGATCGACAATGTACCGCATAGCAGAGCAAACTGCTTTATAGCTGGGATTACGGGACTGGCGCTCTAGGAGAACCCGAAGGGTAGAGTAACCCAACCAGAGCGGGTTAACTGGGATATTTTTTGCCAACCTGACATGCTTGCGTCAGACTTCGCGATCGCACTGCAAGAGGCGTTACAGTGCATTGCAGAAATGGTCGCGGCTACAAATGTTCAATCAAGCCAGTAGGGTGCGTTAGCGGAGCGTAACGCACCCTTTATCAATGCGATCGCGACTTCAGATTCTTGCCAGGATTTCCAGCTTATGGGTTTCTTTCGCCTTGCACCTGATGCACATTTAATCATGCCCTAACCCTTTATTTGTAAGGGTTTCATGCTTGTGCAGCAAGCCCTAAATACCAAACGTTTAATTCCTGCATAACCACGATGAATTTCCACAATATCTTTCAGGAATTGAGTTTCCGTTTCCGTTAGTTCCTCCTGTGCCAATTCTTTCTCGGAAATCTGCTTCAGTATTCCTAACTTCTGGGCGAAATTTGTTAAGAATGATGATTGTCTTTGCTGTAGATATTGCCCATCCTTTGGAAAAGGGATTTCTTCAATCAAATTAGCCGCTCGTCGCGCCATGGTTTCAAAGCGAGACCAAAACGTCGGTCTGGGTTCGACAAAACCTGCTGGGTAGTAACAGGAGACGCTGATGGAGTATGATTGTTTGGCATATAAAATAGTATCGTGACGCAATTGTGTCCACGATGCCAGTTGAGTGTTGAGTGTCTTCATCGCCCAAGCGCGGGTACGCATGGCTTCGGGATACTTCTCGTCTGTGGTGGGTGCAGAGAGTTCTCGCAATGTAGCTAGCCAATTCATGTAAATGCTGTCATCCCAAACGCCTGGATTCTGCTCGTCAACCACTGTCTTAACTGCTCCACTCAACAGGTCTTGGGAAGTTGTCATTCGTCAACCCGTTGCACTTGCAACCGTTGCTAAATTGCAACGGTCACAAGCAACCCATTTAGGATATAAACGTCTAAAGTGAAACATTAACCCCAACCTTTACATTCATGTCGTGATTATCTCTCCCGAAAATTGGGGTACCCGAAAAGTTATCAAAATCCTCCAATACAACCATCCCGACTGGATTCGTCTCTTCAAACGAGAAGCCCGCATTTTGATGTGGCTCAGACATCCTGGAATTCCCAAAGTTGAGCCAGATGGCTACTTTAGCCTTGCGCCTAAATCCAGTTTTATGTCCTTGCATTGCCTCGTCATGGAACATATTCCAGGACAAAACTTACAACAATGGTTAACCGAAAATGGACGCATTTCCGAAGCCACCGCTATCGAATGGCTGCACCAACTTGTAGAAATTATAGACAAAGTTCATCAAAACGGGCTTTTTCATCGAGATATTAAACCCTCCAACATTATGCTCCGCCCCAATGGGCAACTGGTATTAATTGACTTTGGCACTGTTAAAGAAGTCACACCAACTCAACCCGACACTCTGGAATCCCAGGATATGACTCGCGTCATTTCTGAAGGCTATTCCGCACCCGAACAAATCGAAGGTTCAGCCACTCCCCAGTCCGATTTTTTTGCTTTAGGGCGAACCCTGGTTCATTTACTCACAGGTAGACATCCCATAGAATTTGAAACTTTACCGGAAAATCAGCTCATTTCGTGGCGGGATTATGCCCCCCTAATTTCCCAGAATTTAGCTAATTTTATCGATGGCTTAATGACCCCCTTGTCAGAGCATCGACCAGAAAACACACAAACCATTTTAGCCTGTTTAGAAAAGCAGCAGTTTTCCAGTGGGGCTGAGTTTCCTGTCAATCCTACTACCCACCCAGCAACTGAGCCAGAGACACCAGAAATGCCGTCCTCGGAGGATGTTTTCTACATACCCTTTGAGGAAAGTAATCAACAGGATAGCCATGAACGGAAGGGGAAGAATTCAAAGCCTTCAATTATGTTTATTTAAATTGTTAAATCATGCGTTTTAGAACCCAGCAAACCCAATCATCAATACCGTCCATTCAATTAATCCCTATGCTCAATGTGATCATGGGAGTTCTAGCATTTTTTGTAATGACTTCCATGCTGTTAACCACTCAAGAAGGCGTCAATGTTCAACTTCCTAATACTGAAAATACTCAAACTCAGCCGCCGGAAAAGCCCACTCCTTTAATTGTACAATTGAATTCACAAGGACAACTGGTCATCGATAATCAACTGATTAGCCAAGAGCAATTGTTTGAGCAAATACAAACCTATTTATCCCAAAATCCTCAAGGGGCTGTCTTTTTGCAAGCCGATAGTCAATTGCCCTACGAGCAAGTGATTCAGCTACTGGCAAAACTGCGGGATGTGGGAGGCGATCGCGTTTCTTTAGCGATTGAGAGTGGCGCTTAAAAAACAACTACTCAAACCAAAAATAATCTAAAACTCTAAGCTAATAATTGCTAGTCCTGACTGGGTTGGTATAAGTTGAATAAAACCCTTAAAATCATTCTTTTCAACACTGTAATATAGTCCATCATTAGTCAAAGGCATAACAGTAAACTCTTTCTCTTTAAGTTGACTGACAAACTGAGAACTTAACTGTTCCCTATCTCTTTCATAAACAGTTCCCAAATAATTATATTTTCCATCAACCCCCTCAGCCAATACTTGTTGAGTTTCTCTATTCAGCTCTTTTGTATACTCACCAGCTACTATAATCTGTTCCAGAATATTTCGCAATTCTCGTTCTTCTGCTTTTTCCGCTTCTAACCCAGGCAAATCTGCCCGATCAAGTTGTGTTTTCGAGAGGAAAATTATCGTATTTCCTTCCTTTAAAAATAAGTGCAGATATTGAGATATATCATCTTGAGAAACTTGATAAACCTTGAATTCAGGGTCATTTATACTCGGATTAGCTAGAGTATAATTGCGATCGGGTAGTTCCTTGTCATAGTATTTAATAACCTGACCTAAAGGTTGCTGGACATGACGAGCTGATGTATCTGCATCTCCAGTAAGTATACCTAACGAACCCATCGCCGCCTCTTCCGGAAACGGAAAATTTGTGAGGAATTTTTTCAGCGGATCTTCCACATTGACATCATTGGTATCAATTCCAGAATCTATAGTCTGATCAGTATTTTTTGTATTTTTTTCTTCAATCGTCTGAGTTTCATCCTTAGAACTAGATGGTGATGGAGAGGGTGACGATTTATGATTTTCCAAAATTCCTGGAGAAAATTCAATCGTAGGATTGATATCAGGAGTCGGTTGGATAGGGTCAGGAAATGGGTTAATCCTAGGTTGACTAGAAAAGGCTGAGACGAAAGGAGTCGGTTGATTTGGCGTTGGACTCGTTTCCCCTGTGGGTTCCTCAGCGGAATTTACTGAAGACTTAGGTGATGTAGAAAGAGAAGGTAACTGTGTCACCTTAACTTGTTCTTCAGGTTCCGACGTTTCCCAGGTAGAAGGAACAGGTAAAATTAGCACAATACCGTGCAACACCACAGAAATCAGCAGCATAGGTCGCCACACCTTCTGTACAGAAGTCGGTAAGTTTTTCAGCAACTCAGGCGATTTCATACAAGCCTAGTTAAAAGCAGCAAGGATTTAATCCCAATTAAGTTTCATTTTGACACATCCGACAGTAGAGATGCGGCAAAACTCGTCTGTCAATAATTGGGTGGGTAGGGACGGGTTTTACAGCTATAGCGCTTCGCACTGGTCTAGTTACACTTTGTTTGTACGAACATCCCATCTGGACTCAGCTTCAGAG
>CAKZMA010000932.1 GCA_937127375.1 uncultured Coleofasciculus sp.
GGATTCGCAACTTAGTCGATGAGTGCCACAAGCAAGTAGCCAACTATCTCACGAGTCAATACAAGGTTATCTTCCTGCCAACCTTTGAGACTTCGCAGATGATTGTCAAGTCTAAGCGAAAGCTACGCAGCAAAACAGCAAGGCAAATGCTCACCTGGTCGCACCATCGGTTTAAGTTAACAGTCAAGCAAGCAGCTAACAAGCGTGGAGTTGTAGTGATTGATGTCAATGAATCCTACACCTCAAAGACTTGTACCAAGTGCGGACACCAGCACTCAAAACTAGGTGGCTCAAAAATATTCAAATGCCCCAGTTGTGGTCACGAACATGACCGAGACTGGGGCGGCGCACGGAACATTATGATTCGTGCTTTGAGGGACGGCTCCTTTGCTCTCAACCTATCGGTTGAAGGCATTGCTATCGCGTCAGATGTGTTTGTCCACAGATGTACAGCGTAACACCGTCAGCATCCAGACCCAACCCAGAAAACTCCCGATAAAATAAGCGGGGAAATCTGACCAGGTAAAGGTATTCCCCAAGATAACGCGACCCAGTAACGTGGCTCGGATTGCCTGCAAAAATGGAGGTTGCCATAGTTGCAGAACCTCCAACAGACAAGTGATAATGCATACACCTACCGCCGTCCACAGGGGAGACGCTTGGGGGAAGAAAAGCCCAACCAAGAGAATCCAGAAAATCTCATAAGCAAAGCTACCCAGTCGGTCATTCAGCCATTCCGGTGCAGGTGCGTAAAACCGTACTGCATACCCCAAAGGAGCAATGAGGATAATGCTGATGAGTAGGATAATGCGATATTTCAAAATAGGATAGTGGTCAACCTCCCTACACCCATCGCTTTAACTCAGGATTAACACTCAACTCTAATTCTGGAAACGCATAAACGACAACGCCTGTATCGGGGTCATTGTCAATATTCACATAACCGGACTTGACCAAATCGTTCAACGTCGCTTCTACCTCCGCAAACCCTCGTCCCGTATCGACAACCCCCTGAGTCACGGACAATTTACCGCCTCTGGCTTCAGCTGCTTTTACTAATTGGACAACAAAGGAGTCATGGTTTAAAGTCGCAGAGGCAGGATCAGGCTGTACTAATGCAGGTGAACCAAAAACCGTTGCTTCTCCAGCAATGCGATCGCGCTTCCCATATTTGAGATAATGTTCTTCTACCATGCCGGGAATCAGAAACAGGTCAACGAATTGACCAACCCCAAATAATCCCCCCGTACAAAACCACAACAAACCTGTGGCAATTTTACCATTATAGAGGCGGTGCAATCCTCCAAATCCAAACAGAAAGCCGAACCACAACAAATAACTCCCCTCACGTCTATTTATATCCATTGCCAATCCTCCTCTTGGTTTGGTTTAGCCAAAGCGCTCTCTTCCAGTCACAGGCTGCATCGGCTTAAACTCCAGCGTGATTAACTGAAAGCCAGCCACTGTAAGTTGTCCTGTGGTTCTTTACACGCTTTCTTTCATTATCGCCAAACTTTGAGCGAAACGTTTTAAGAATTGAGAAATGTAGGGACGGGTTTCACTATATCGGGGTTGCGTGAACAAGTGTACTGCTTCCCCTGCTTCCCCACAACACTTATTCAGCAGCCCCTAGGACGTTTCTGTAGCCGCTTTCTCTTCTTTCTCCAGTCGTCGCTGACTCCTGTGGGGTCTAATCACCAAACAGACGCCAACCGCCCAAGCAATGGATGCCATCCAACCTGCAATAATATCACTGGGGTAGTGAACCCCTAAATACATCCGCGTCCAACTAATCGCGATCGCAAACACGATACCTCCAATCACCGTCACCCAACGCCAACGGGTATTCCAGGTCAAAATTATTAATACAATCGCAAACGTTACGCTTCCCATCGCGTGTCCACTGGGAAACGCATAATCCGATTCTGGCGCAGGGGATTCCCACAAACTCGGACGTATTCGCTGGAAAGTTAACTTAGCAGTACGATTAATTAGAAGACTGCCTAAATAGGTGATCAGCGCATAGGTGAGGAATCGCCACTGGCGTCGGAATGCCAAGAGCAGTACTATCGCCACAGATACAGGAAACACCCCCCAATATGCACCCAAGTTCGTCAGGAAGATCACAAACGTATCGAGTTGAGGGGAAGTTGTGGAGTGAATCGCTAATAAAATTGGCACATCCCAGGGAAAACCTCCTTCCTTTTCCCAAATTTCCTCGGCTAATTCTCCGAAGATTTGCACGGGGACATAGACACCCAGAAATAATAGAACCAGAGAACGCCAATTGCTGGTTAATAATTTGACCAGAAATTTCCAGAAGGATTGAATACGGTTTGAGAGTTCAGAAATAAACATTAAACAGAACGAAATGTAACGGTGTGCAAATTTGAAAAAATGGCGACTTCCTCAAAAGTATTATTATCCCACAGCCGAGGACAAAGGGCATCAAGAAATTACTTATCCCTCATCCCTATCCATTGAAAAATAGGTCAGGGCGGGTTTTGATTCAATGTTATCATCCATAGCTAAACAAAAGTCCCTAAACCCGCCCCTACAACTGGACGGGTTTTGATTCAACGTTATCATAAATGGCAAAACGAAAACCTACAACTGGGCTGATTGAGTCACATTTGGGTCTAAAATAAACGATAGTTGTAAAATCCGCCTCTACAAATTATGAGCTATTTCCGAAGCAAAATGTCACGATTTTTTCACAGATACATTCTCGGAAATCCACTGTAAATAAGCCTCAGAGCCAGCAATAATCGGCAAACCAATAATTTCAGGAACGTCGTAACTATGCAACTCCTGAATTTTTGCAGCTAACTGGTCAAATTGAGATAAATCTGTTTTTATCACTAATTGCCACTCTTGGTCATGATTCACCGTTCCATCCCAGGTATAAATCGATCGCACGGGTGTAATACTGACACAAGCTGCCATTCGCGCTTCCACTAGGGATGAAGCGATCGCGTCGGCTTCTTCAGGAGATGTTGCCGTTACTAAGACTACACCATAGCTAGAGGTTGATGTCTTTTCCATAGAACCCTTCCTGTGTTCCTACGCCTGGTTCATTGTATCTACTCACCCGAAAAAAACATATAGTTATACGAGATGATCGTGCGATCGCGGAGTATCTATATCAAAGGTAAGAATAGTACCTCGTGAATAACTCACCCTTTAGCAGGTGGCGTTAATTCCACATTTTCTGCTACTGAAACAGGCATTCCTGGTTCCCCATTCTCTCTCACTAAGGGAATTCTCAAAAGCATTATGCTGTTGGCAAAAGCCTGTAACCTCAGAAAACGCCCAACCTGTTACCGCTACGGTTTAAGCGGCGCGAGAATGGATTCAATTGCTACAGAAGAGTTGACAGGTAGACAATTTTTACTGATTGTAGTATTGTATAATACAAGCGACCATAGTCCTCACCCCTGAGTTTAAACCCATTGATCTGACTCAGACTCAAGCCAACGTTATCCAACCATTGTTTAGGGTTAGCGAAACCATTCTCAAAAGCTATTGATTCAATCAACCATGAACTCTACCCGGCTGGTTAAAATTAGCAAATATCTCAGCA
>CAKZMA010000933.1 GCA_937127375.1 uncultured Coleofasciculus sp.
GTATGTCTCCATCACTTGTTGTGATTAAGCTTAAAACACATTGCTTTAAGTCCGGGCGATGGTCACGGGAATATCCTTGGGTAATAATTATCGGTCTTTCTTTAATTAAACCTTCTTCTGGATTGGCTAATTCTCCATAGTTATAATTATACTCCCCATGCAGGTGAAATGATGTAATATCTGCATGATTAAATTTTACTTCTATCTTAAATGTCTTCGTTAAGGCGATTGCTATTTCTAGAAAGAGTTGAGTCAATCCATATTTATAGAGTTCATCCATAGAATTGTTAGAGTCGCTGATTTTGTCGAGGTAAAATTTTTATGCCTTCCTAATGCTGTCCGTCAAGATCTGCGGAATGTAGGTTAAACCTCGCCCCATACCTGGGACACTTCGACGACAGATGTCAAACCTGCGTAGGCAGGTTTCGTTTGTGTAGTTGCGGTTTTAACCGCCAAGCTATCTTATTTTTTCTCCACCATCCGACGCACCAACGTCCCTAATTGCTCCGCACTATCTGTCACCGCTAATGATGCCGTTTTTTCTGACATTTGCTGGAGAATGTCCGGAGATTTGAGCAAATAGGATACCTTACTTTCGAGTAATTCGGGACTGAGTTCAGATTGCGGAAAAACCAGAGCAGCTCCCTTTTGGGCAAAACTAGCGGCATTAAAGCTTTGGTGATCTTCTGCGGCGTAAGGATAAGGAATTAAAATAGCTGGTGTTCCGGTTATCGCCAATTCTGTTAACGAACCCGCACCCGCCCGACTAATCGCTAAATTCGCCCGTTGCAATAGGGCAGCCATGTTGTTGTAAAATGGCAGTTCAATATAGTGAGGATGCTCTAAAGTGGAAGCGTCTGGGTCTTTTTCTCCGGTTAAATGGACTATCCAAGCACCCATTTCAAACCAAGTCTTAGCGCATTGACGCACGAGTTGATTCACACTCACCGCCCCTTGGGAACCGCCAACCACGACAATTAAGGGTACATCGTCAGGAATCGGTAAGTCTAACGGCTGAGGCTTATAGAAATCACCTCGAACCGGTGTCCCCACGGTGACGGTGTGGGCTTTGGGTAAATACTTAGAGGCGGCGTCAAATCCTAGCGCCACCTGATCGCAGAAAGGACTCAGCCAGCGGGTGACTTTTCCGGGAATGGCGTTGGATTCATGTAGAATAACAGGCAATCCCTGTAACCGCGCGGCGACGATCGCAGGTCCAGCAATATAACCGCCTGTGGTAAACAGAGCATCGAATTTCCGAGTTTGGATCAGTCGTCGCACCTGCCGGATGGAACCCACAAGACGTCCAAAAACGCGAACCGTATTTAGTCCCAAGGGTTTCTGAAAGCCTTCAACCGAAATCGTGTGCAGGGGGTAGTGTTGGGGAATCACCGATTGTTCAACACGGTTCGGTACGCCCAGCCACTCAATTTGATACTCTGGTAACTGTTGAGCTAACGCCAGCGCCGGAAATAAGTGTCCTCCTGTGCCACTGGCAGCAATCAATAAGCGAATTGGAGTGTCAGCCAAGGTCGTTGTTCCTCCTAAAGGCGACTCTTATGTCGAGTTAAAATCGAAAATTGGCAGTAAATTGGCGAATATACCATCTTATCTGTCCAATTGGAAGCCAATTTCTTTATATAAACTATTTCCTACGATGCCCCTAATGCACAATCCGGTCAATATGTTTCGTCGCGTTTCCCGTTCCTTGAGCGTACTTTTCACGGGATATAGAAAACCTCTCTCCAAACCTCTCTCCTGCAAGGAGAGAGGCTTTGAATTATCCCCAGGGTGTGAAAAGTCAGGTTCCTTGAGCGCGAAAACCAAGGCGTATTCCCTGAATGGGTCAATGATTTTGTTCTTCGCCCTGGGTTTAACCCTGGGATGGGCAACGGCGGCAAAAGCCGAAGATCCCGCAACCGCTCCACCTCAGCTCAAAGAACTCCTGGCGCAAATCGATGCAGCAGCAAATCGCCGGGATGTGCAGGGTGTGATGCAGTTCTATAGCCAGGATTTTAAACATTCTGACGGTTTGACTCACGCCCAGATGGAGGAAGCCCTGAAGCAACTGTGGGAACGCTATCCTCAATTGACGTATCGCACCGAGTTACAGTCTTGGGAAAATCAAGGGGATGGGATTGTGGCACAAACAGTCACCACGGTAACTGGAACTCAGCCCAACGACGGTACAATGGTGAAACTCGAATCCATGTTGCGATCGCGCCAACGTTACGAAAATCAAAAAATCGTCTCCTCGGAAATTTTGGCAGAACGTTCCCAACTGACGTCTGGCGTCAATCCCCCCAACCTACAAGTGATTTTACCGGAACAGGTGCGTATTGGTCAGTCGTTTAACTTTGATGCGATTGTCCAAGAACCCCTAGGGGATAATCTACTATTGGGAACAGCCTTAGAAGAACCGATCAATGGCGATCGCTACAGCCAACCTAGTGACTTTGAATTGGATTTACTATCCGCAGGTGGAATTTTTAAAGTGGGACGAGCGCCCTTAACTCCCCAGGATCGCTGGATTTCAGCCGTTTTGATTCGCGGTGATGGGATGACGATGATTACTCGACGCTTGAATGTTGTTGATCGGTAATTTGTCATTCGTCATTTGTCATTGGTCATTTGTACAGTCGGGGCGGGTTTAGTTACATCTGGGTGTAACCGAAAAGATAGTAGTGAAACCCGCCCCTACATAATCTCCCTTATCTCCCTCATCTTCCCCATCTCCCAGACGTGCCATGGCACGTCTCTACAACCCTAACTCGCCCATTTTGGAGAACCAACGGTGCATCTAAAAAATCTGTTACCGAACTATATCAATGGCAAATGGTGTCCCTCCAGCGCCACGGAATCGCTTCAGGTGGTTAATCCGGCTACGGTTGATATTTTAGCCCAAGTCCCGTTATCGCCTCAAGATGATGTAGACGCAGCGGTGGAGGCGGCGGCGGTTGCGTTCTCCGATTGGCGGCGGATTCCCCCACCAACCCGAGTCCAATATCTGTTTAAACTTAAGGTTTTATTAGACGAGAATTTGGACGAATTAGCCCAGACGATTACCTTGGAATGCGGTAAAACCTTAAAGGAATCAAAAGCTGAATTACGACGGGCAATTGAAAATGTGGAAGTCGCCTGTGGAATTCCGATGCTAATGCAGGGATATAACCTAGAAGATGTGGCGCGGGGGATTGATGAAATGATGATTCGTCAACCTGTGGGAGTGACAGCGATTATTTCGCCGTTCAATTTTCCGGGTATGATTCCCTTCTGGTTTTTACCTTATGCGATCGCCTGTGGGAATACCTGTATCGTTAAACCTTCGGAAAAAGTCCCGTTGACGATGCAAAAGGTGTTTGAGTTATTAGAAGCGACGGGATTACCTAAAGGGGTAGTCAATCTGGTGAATGGGGCAAAAACCGTGGTGGATGCGATTTTAGAACACCCCACAATTCGCGCCATTAGTTTTGTCGGATCATCTCCTGTGGCACAGTATGTATACAGCAAAGGAGCCGCCCACGGCAAGCGGGTGCAATGTCAAGGAGGGGCGAAAAATCCCCTGATTGTCCTCCCGGATGCAGATATGGAAATGACCACCCGAATTGCTGCCGATAGTGCCTTTGGCTGTGCCGGACAACGGTGTCTGGCGGCGTCTGTGGCGGTTACGGTGGGGGAAGCACGGCATAGTTTTACTGATGCGATCGCGTCGGCGGCTCAAACTCGTGTCGTCGGCTATGGGTTGGATGAAGGGGTGGAAATGGGACCCGTGATTAGCCGTGACAGTCAAACCCGGATTGAGGGATTGATTCAACAGGGTGCTGATGAAGGCGCAAAGGTATTAGTAGACGGGCGCAAGGTCAAGATTTCCGGCTATGAGCAAGGGAATTTCATTCGACCCACAATTTTGCAAAATGTCAACCCTGACAGTTCTCTATCTCAAACTGAAATATTTGGTCCCGTGTTGAGTTTAATGCATTTGGACACCATTGAAGACGCGATCGCATTAGTGAACGGGGGTCAATGGGGGAATATGGCATGTTTATTTACCACCAGTGGTGCCGCAGCGCGACAGTTTCGTTATGAAGCCGAAGCGGGGAATATTGGGATTAATATTGGCGTAGCTGCACCGATGGCATTCTTTCCTTTTAGTGGTTGGAAAAATAGTTTTTATGGGGATTTACATGGACAGGGGCGACAGGCTGTGGAGTTTTTTACTCAAACAAAAGTGGTGGTAGAACGCTGGTTTAAAGATTGGTCACGTCAGTTCTAAATGAACCTCCAATGAATGATGATCAAGTAATCCTGGCGACTGGAAATCAGAGCAAAATTGTCAAAATTGTA
>CAKZMA010000934.1 GCA_937127375.1 uncultured Coleofasciculus sp.
CCCATCTGTACGGGCATTATGGTACAGCTTGGCAGAATCAAACCAAAGAATTTGGTAAGTTTCCGGGGGCGATTATTGTCACCACCAATTGTTTAATGCCACCCCATGACACCTATGATGAGAAACTGTTTACCATTGGTCCTGTAGGCTTTTCCGGCATCAATTATATTCCCGCCGAGGAGGGTAACATCCCCGACTTTAGCCCAGCGATTCAAAAATCCTTAGATATGCCTGGGTTTGTGGAAGAGCAACCGCCGCGTCAGGTAATGGCAGGATTTGCCCGGAATGCGGTGTTAAATGTTGCGGATCAAGTGATTGATGGGGTTAAACAAGGCAAGATTCGTCACTTCTTCTTAGTTGGCGGCTGTGATGGCGCGAAACCAGAGCGCAATTACTACACTGAATTTGTGGAAAAAGTACCGGAAGATTGTATCGTTCTCACCCTAGCTTGTGGTAAGTTCCGTTTCTTTGATCAACAGTTGGGAGAAATTGGTTCTCTACCTCGGTTAATGGATGTGGGACAATGTAATGATGCCTATTCCGCGATTCAAATTGCCTTGGGATTAGCGAAGGCGTTTGATATGGATGTGAATCAATTGCCTTTGTCGATGATTCTGTCGTGGTATGAACAGAAAGCGGTTGCTGTGTTGTTGACGCTGCTGTATCTGGGAATTAAGGATATTCGTTTGGGTCCCACGTTACCCGCGTTTATTTCTCCGAATGTTTTCAAATTGCTATCGGAGAAGTATCAGTTGAAGGCGATTACGACACCGGATGAGGATTTGGCGGCTTGTTTGGGTTGAGTTAGTTAGGTGAGGGGGTGTGGCTTTTGTCGCGCCCCTTTCGCTTGGATATTGGGTTTTGTTGTGTTAATTCGAGCTAGGGTATGGGCGCTCATACTAGTCCGCTGAACATGTCCTTTCCCATTGAAAGTCAATTGATTCTATGTCTGGAGACGCATGATCGGTTATCAATCCTTTGTAGCCTATCTTTCGTAAAGCCAGTCTATAAACCATTGAAATCAAAAGATTTCGTTTTAGCCAAAAATCTTCATCTACTGGAAATTCTATTATTTCTCCGTGAACTAAGGAATTGCGTATACCTTTCCAAGCTTTAATATGCTTTTCCTCTACAACATTTTCTTTTTTTAAAATTTCCATTTTATTTATTATAGGAATCGACCTAATTTGCGAATTTAATAATTTAATTGTTCTATCTCTTACATTTGTATTACCTTCCCATTTTTCTATATATTTTTTTAGATTTTTCCATGTGTCTTTATCCGGTACATCTGACCTATCTACATCGTTTAGTTGCTCATCTTTATCTAGCTGTCCAATTAAATTCTCGACACAAACTGCCAAGGACAAAACAAAGGCTTGTAGCGTTCCGGTACTTGCAATTATAACCTCAGAAAATATCTTGGTTGTAGCAAGTTGTTCAAATTCATGGCATCTTACACATTCTTCTAGATATGCCTTAAATATATTCCATATTTCTTTTCTTTCAGTCGGAGTTCCAAGAATGGGGGAAGGCATTTTTGATTGAATATCAGACGGTGTATTTCTTAAGAAGATTCGAGACTCGTTCTCAAAATGGCGTATTATCATTCTGGGATACGTCAATGTCCCTGTTATAAAAGTTAGAGCTTCCGGAATCCAATTTTCTACATAAGGTGGAAGAAATTTCTCTTTGTGATCTGCTGTTATATGAAAAAGGTTATCATTGTTGCTGATCAGAAAATTAATTTTTACTCCATTAAAATTTAATTCGTGTCTGTTTGCCCATGTCCGAGAGTAAACTTTCTCGCCACGATGTTTTCTTTGTTCTTCTACTAATTCTGTGAGTGGCACTTCGGGAATGTTGGCAAAAACCAACTCGGTTGTATTACTACAAATATTACTTTCATATCTTTTGACTATTGTAGATAGTTGTTCAAACTGACCATGTACTATAAATTTACCAGATTTTGATGAGTATACATTGGGAATAGACCATCCACCTGTCCAACGAATACCCTCGTAATCTATGGCAAATATTCTTGCTTGTATATCTTCGTTTTGTAGGTTTTTACCGATGAATAAGTTAAAGGCTTTTTCTGAAAGTGGTATTTGATTGTGGAGTCTGAATGAAAAGGCTCCTTTTTCTTTTCCACTTATGACGCCGGGACCTTTGTACAACGGAGGACAGTTGTCTGATATACCATGCACTTCAATATCATAGCATTCAATCTCAAACTCACATCCTACAAACTTTTCTGTTAATAATCTAATAAAAACCATGGGTAACTCAGGTACTTCCATCAGGTGTAGCCAGATTGTGTTTACTGTGACTGCTCAAAAGGCAATGGACTCCAGCATCGAGAAAAGCGCGATCGCACTGATGCTACTCAAGTCTTTGCTGCCAACTATAAGGACTACG
>CAKZMA010000935.1 GCA_937127375.1 uncultured Coleofasciculus sp.
GCTTGAGGAATCGCTGTGGCTTCTACAAACTGGATAATGCGATCGCCTGCTCCGGGTTTTTCCCCATCAAAGCCAATAATAAACCCTGCCATCACCCGCAGTCCAGTCTTATTTATCGTTTGTACGGCTTCCATCAGGGAGTTGCGAGTATTCTGGAATTTTTGAGTCAGGGATAAACTCTCCGTATCCGGTGTCTCAATTCCCAAAAACACACCCGTAAAGTTAGCCGCTATCATCAAATCCAGTAATTCCTGATCCTGTGCTAAATCGACCGAAGCTTCTGTGCTTAAGCGGAACGGATAGCCGTGTTCCGCCATCCAAGGACCCATTTCTCGCAGTAATAGCTTGACATTTCGCTTATTGCCAATAAAATTATCATCCACTAAGAAAATCGAACGCCGCCACCCCAAATCATAGAGTCGTTGTAATTCGGCGAGTAGTTGTTCTGGACTTTTCGTGCGCGGCTTGCGCCCATACAGGACAATAATGTCACAAAACTCACACTGAAACGGACAGCCTCTAGAAAACTGTACCGACATATCACTGTAGTCACTTAAATTCAGTAAGTCATAGCGAGGAATCGGGGTATTGGTAACATCCGGCTTTTCTCCATCAGAACGGAGTATACCAGAGGTTTCTCCTCGTTCTAGCGCTTCGACAAACTTGGGTAAGGTAATTTCCCCCTCATCCAAAATGAGAAAATCGACCCCTGCTTGCAGAGCTGTCTCGGGTACAGAGGTAAAGTAGGGACCTCCGGCTGCGACAGTCTTCCCGCGCCGCTTGGCTTCCCGAATGATATGCAGTAAATCTGGTTTCTGGACAATCATCCCGGATACAATCACTAAATCTGCCCAATCCCAATCGGCTTGAGTTTCTAACCTCGCATTCCGGTCTACCAGACGAAATTCCCACGTCTGAGGCAATATCGCTGCTACAGTAATCATACCCAAAGGCGGCAGAGTCACCTTGCGTCCTACCAGTTCTATGGCTTTGTCAAAAGACCAGAACGATTTGGGAAACTGGGGATAGAGGAGTAAAACGCGCATGGCAGTTTAGGTAGTGGACAATGGGAATGAGGGAATTCTCCTGTGTTTAGGGTCTTCCAATTCCCAATTCCCCATAGTATACGCCTTTGCTTGCGATCGCGAGTTCTTCCAGTGGGGGTAAAATTGCCAAAATACTGATTGTTACCCTGGGTATGGGTAACTTAATTGGCAAGGACGGTTAAGTTTGATTAACAGCATCTACTCAATCTACTATTTTCATTGCATCGGCTCTAAAAATGTCTCAACTTGACCATTCGGATTCAGGACAACCCGAATGGTAGGATTCCTATCTCCTTCAACGGGTGAAACAAAGGGTTCACCAACTAAGGGAATACCGGTTTGTTCAATGTGAACTTGTGAGGCTTGTCCCAGAGGAATAATCCGTTCAATGGAACCATCGGGGGCGATAAATAGCCGATACTCTAGCGCTTTTGTCACGTCCTCTGGCGGTTGCCATCGCTGTTGCAGGTAGGTTCTCGCTTGGGCAACTTGAGGAATCGTGTCAAAGAGTCTACCTGTGGCTGCATCATTATTACCCAAAGTGTTTGGCTCTGTATCTGTTGAGGGAGAAGGACGACGGGTGATAACGGGCAGACGATTTGTCGATTCTGGGCGTTCAGGTGTAGCCGGAGTGACATCGAGAGGAGGAAAGATGGGTAGAGGTGGGGGTGTTGTTTGCGCTTGAGGACGAGCTGAACCTTGGGTAGTGCTAGGAGGCGGCGCTGGAGGGCGACTGGGCTGGGTTGGGGATGAAGTTGACGGAGATGCGGCTGTACTCGGCGCGGGTTGAGCCGGAGGGCGCTGGGGTGGAGGTGTGATGCCAATCTCTTGACGTTGGGGTGCTGGTGCTGATGGCAAGGCGCGAGTCGATGGTGCTGGGGGTGTAACGGGTTTGGGGGGAGGTACTGTGGGCGCGTTGGCTAACGAGGGTGGTACCGTTGGCGTCGGAAGGGGTGAGGGCGGCGAAGGTAAGGGGGATGGTGTTGGTGTCGGCAGTTCTTGAGCCAGGTTTGAGGGAACTTCTTCGGCTGAATCCGAACCTGAACTGAGGCTGGCGGTTTCCTGAGTCAATTGGGAGTGATTGAACCATCTCACTCCTGCTGTTGTGACTCCTACAGCTAAGACGACAGCGGCGGCGGCTTTTGTCCACAGGGGTAAGACTTTAGCAGTATCAGTACGATTGAGATTAGGTAAGGCTAAAATTTCTGCGGCATAATCATCTAAGGCTGTGGCTAAGTCGAACAGTTGGAGGACGCTTAAGTCAACCCCTGATCCAGAGTCTTCGTTTGCCAGTTGACCGAGAACTAATTCATGGGTAACTAACCCTTTAGGGTGTAGCGTAACGCCTAATGGCAGTGTCCATTGTTTTAAGGGTTGTAATTTTGTAGCGGGTAGTTCAGACTCTTGATTGTCTGGGGGTTGATCGGGGGTAATTAATGAAACAGGAGAGGTGGGTTCTTGAGGGGTAGATTCAGAGTTTTCTGCATGATCCGGTTGTGCAGAAGGTGTTGGTTTCATCCAGGGTAAGGGTTGGGGAGAGGTGTTGAGGAAATTTTGGACGTAGTGACTGACTGCCTCATATAAGACATCCAGTTCTGCGCGATCGCCTTTTATCGTCACTAGCTTTTCCTCAGGCTGTCGCGGATCGTCAAAATGTAATTCAAACCGTAAGTCTTTCACCACAGATTTCCCTATCCAGCGCGATAGGGGCGAGGTTTTTGCCACAATTTCCAGAGTACAGGTGGGTGGCGTATAGCGGCGTAGAACTGAGCTAGATAAGGGCATAGTAATTGGTCATTGGTCATTGGTCATTGGTCATTTGTCATTGGTCATTCGTCATTTGTAATAAAATGTTCGCACTTAGTCGGGGCGGGTTTAGTGACATCTAGGTGCAAAGGAAAAGATAGTAGTGAAACCCGCCCCTACACGGTCAAAATTCAGGCAGACGCAGAACCTAATAAGGCTAACCAGAGACGCCGATGACCGTGGGTATCACTGTAGAAGAGTAAATCAATGAGTAATTTGAATGCCAGTTGATTGAGTACATCCATAGATACCTCGTCTCCTTGCTCCATCCGTTCCTGATAGGTGTTGGTGAATGTATCGAGATAATCGCCTAACAATGCAGTCCGATGGGGTTCACTATTTTGTTCGGTCATTTGTTCTAATAGGGCTACAGCCCGACGGATGAGTTCCTGATGCTGTTTAGCTAAATAGCAAATAATCAAAACCAGCGATCGCGCTTCTTCCACATCCAATTTTTTACGCCCCCCTGAACTTTTCCGTTGAGGGTTAGACTGACGCAGACGCCATAACCCGACGCGATCGGACACCACTGACTCTAAATTCAAGTCAGCCGCCGCTTGCAGCATTGCCTCAGAACCAATCCCCGCCAAGGCTTCCAGCGCTAGCAAGATTAAGTCCAACTGGGTTTTAATGTTATCCAGTTGCAGAGAGTCTGGCACTTGCGCCAGGGGTAAATCCTGCCAAGCGTGAGACGAGGTTGGCGTCTTTAGGGTAGAGCGCATAACGTTAGAGTAAGAAATTTAATCAGGCGGGTGGATGTAGTTACCAATAGAGAAACACGACTTTTAAAGTTTACATCAACTTTTTGGCGACCAACTCAAACCAGGACAGTGCTAGAGAACTATCTGTTCCCTTCCCTCGTCTCAATGTCCCGCTTTAGATGGGTAGCAAAATATGCTATTGTTCGTCAACAAGCTGTAAAACTTTGTTATATATAGCAATTCTATTTAGGTTGTGGCAATTTTCAAAACTGAAACCCTTGCTATACCTGAGTTTCAATCTTTTCACTTGTTGCATCCTAATTGCAGGCGTAGCCACCTACATTTTTTATCATTAATTGTTCCAATTCCCCTTCTCCCTTGATGGGAGAAGGGGTTAGGGGATGAGGGTGAAACGTGCCCTCTGGATTAATTTGCACCTTAAGTTGACACCAGATGTATCGCTAACAATAATCAAAGTCTGCCCATCTCCCGTAAGTTATGGATATCTTGTTCAAAATCCTCTGCACTGTAATGCACTGGGATTTGCCGACTAGCGAGAAGGTGTTGAAAGGCAATGCGATGCATCCCAGCAAATCGACGGGCTTGGGCAAGGGTGAACTTTTCCTTCTGAAACAGCATGATCGCGATTTCTTGCCTCATTTCAGCTTCAGTCATTCGGGTTGCTGTCAGTATTTCGTCAGTGATGATAATGCTCATATCGCTCTAGTCCTCTCTAATTGCAAATTATCGTAGCGTTTCTTAATGTCATTCTAATTCCCAAAATTAACTGTGTTACACCTTATTTATGGCTTAGTACAGCGGCAATAATTTATGTCCAGGTTCTTACCTTAACAATTTGTCAATCTCCTCCTCTGTGAAAGGATTCTTCCCTGCCTTGAGGGCATCAATCCAGCCTTGCCGTTGTTTTATCTGCTCCTCATATAAGGCTTTCAAGGTTTATATTGCTTGCCTACCCTACAGCTATTTAAGATAAGCTACTGTTACCCCCGATCCGCCTTCCGCTTGCTTGGCTAATTCAAACCGATCAACGAGGGGATGGCGTTCTAAGAATTCATGTACCCCAGCCCTTAATTTTCCAGTTCCCTTACCATGAATAATCCACAATACCCCAGAGGCTATAGCTTTAGAAATAGCTTGTTCTAATTCGACTTCAGCATCGGCGATACGAGATCCGCGTAGATCAATCGTATTTTTCTCGGTGCGAATCGGGGGAGTCGGCGGGGATGAGGGGGCTGGTGCGGGGGTAGATGGGGGTTTGGATTTGACAGGGATATGCGCCTTTTCACCCTCTAGGGATTCGATATCTGCTAGGGATACTGTCATTTTCATTAAGCCAAAGCGCACTGTGAGATCCCCATCTTCATCCGCAGGCGTCAAAACTTCCGCCGTCTGATTTAGGCGAGGAATGCGGATGCGATCGCCTACTTTGGGTTGAAAGGCTGGTTTGGCTTTAGCAGGTGTTTTAGGGATGTGACGCTGCTCAATTTCCTTCAGCGCATTGGTGGCTTTTTGAGCGTTTTGAGCAATTTGGGGTCCTTGCTGTAATTTGCGAATCACCTGGGCAATTTCTGCTTTGGCTTGGGCGATCGCCTCTTGTACCGCCTGTTCTTGGGATAGTTTCAATTCCCGTTCTCTCTCCTGCAAGAGTTTAGCTTTACTGGAGACTTCTTGATGCAAACGTTCGGTTTGCTGGAGGAGTTGGTTCGCTTCTTTGGCTTTGGTTTCCTGATCACGCCGTTGGGCTTCGAGTC
Organism: uncultured Coleofasciculus sp.; assembly: GCA_937127375.1. Lineage (GTDB taxonomy): Bacteria > Cyanobacteriota > Cyanobacteriia > Cyanobacteriales > Coleofasciculaceae > Coleofasciculus. The sequence continues at coordinate 5,326 of CAKZMA010000935.1, forward strand.
CAGAAATTACCTGGTTCACCTCTTGTGAACTGCTTCCGACTAAGGTTTGAGCCAGGGATACCACGTCTGACTTTAATCCTAACCGTTCGGCAATGGTTAACGCATTGGATCGACCCGGAATTCCCCAGAGTAGGCGATAAGTGGGAGAAAGGGTGACATCATCAAACTCCACCGAGGCGTTCTCAAATCGTTCATCTTGATATTTCAGCGCCTTGAGTTCGCCATAGTGCGTCGTGGCTACAGTAAGCTGGGCATGATCCGCCAGATAGTTCAGGAGTGCGATCGCTAAAGCACTTCCTTCGGCTGGATCGGTTCCCGCACCAATTTCATCCAGTAATACGAGGGCGGATGTAGGATGTGGGGTGTCTGGTTCCCTTTGGGCTAAATCATCTTCTCCCCCATCTGTAGAGACGTTGCATGCAACGTCTCTACAATTTTCTAATTCATCTAAAATCCGACTAATCCGGCGAATATGACCGGAAAATGTGGATAAACTCTGTTCTAAAGACTGTTCATCGCCAATATCTGCCAGAATTTGCTCAAACCACGGCAGTTCTACGGGTTCCTTGGCGGGGACAAATAAACCCACTTTTGCCATGAGTGCGGCTAATCCCAATGTTTTTAAGGTAACGGTTTTACCCCCTGTATTGGGACCCGTAATCGCCACGACTTTTATTTGGGGCTGAATCTGGATAGTAATCGGTACAACTGGCGCATCTTCTTCATGCTGATGCTGCCAGACTAACAGAGGATGTCGCAATTGGCGCAGGGTAATCGATTCTCGTTCATTCGGATCAATGAAGCGCGGCGGATTTGCCTGTAACCAGAGGCTATATCGGGCTTTGGCTGTGGCTAAATCTAACCGAGTGGCGACGGCTAATACTTCTTCTAGATCCAGCTTAACGGCGGCGACTTGTTCGGTTAACACCCGGCGCACGGCTTCGGCTTCGGCTTGTTCCCGGCGTTGATAGGTTTTGAGTTGATTCCCCAATCCGACGATCGCATGGGGTTCGATGTAGAGAGTAGCACCTGTACTGGAAGCGTCATGAACGATACCCGGAACCGAGTCTTTCTGGGGGGCTTTCACCGGGAGAACAAAGCGATCGCCCCGTTGGGTGATTAAGGGTTGCTGGAGTGCGCCGCCTTGACGCTGTACAATGTTTTGGAGCGTTTGATAAATGCGATCGCGTAAGGATTTACTCTGTTGGCGAATGTCTGCTAGTTTCGGACTCGCGCGATCGGTGACATCGCCGCGTTCGTCGATACAACGGTGAATTTCTTGTTCTAATTCGGGATAGGTACGGATATCAGCCACGAGTTGGTTGAGAACGGGGATATCCTCTTGATCATCAATGAGACGCCGTAAACGCCGGACACCGAAGAGAGTGGTTGCGATCGCCAGTAAGTCTTCTCCGGATAATATCCCTTGTCGTTCAGCCCTCTCTAACGCATCACCAATATCCTGAATCCCGTCAAACGTCCAGCCATGGGTTAACTTACATTCCAGGTGATAGACTTCTTTTGTCTGCGCCAATAGATGCAGACTTTCTTTCAAAGTAGCGGGAGGATGGAGATGGCGAGACGCGATCGCGCCTAGTTTGGTGGCGGCGAAGGTTGCCAGGTGTTGGCACAGGCGTTGCCATTCGAGTAGTTCTAACGTTTCAGATTGAATCAAAGCCCAATATTAAAGGTTACCCTTATGTTTATTATTAGACAATTTTCCAGCAGAGGCGAGTGAGCCTAACCGTACTCTATCGGAGAAATCCTGTGGAGTTGTTCTCTGGTGGAAGGAAATAGTCGATCAGTTCTACCAAAAGGAGAAGTAATTTATATACACCCAGTCTACCCGTTAACTATGCCGTCGCTTCCCTGGGGATAGATAGGGAGCTATTTATGACCCAGCCTTGTTCTTCCCAGGGTTCAAGCGGAGTGATGGAATAGTAGGATGTCATTTGCTCAAGCTGACGCAAATCCTCAACCTGTACGCTCTGAAAGAGTTTGTCTAAGGCGTCGCGATCGGCTGAGATTAGAGGAACCCTGGGATATATACGAGTTTGTGTCTGTTTTGCCATAGTTTAATCCTGAATCAATTTCTCAATGGAGCTGTTATGAATAAATATTACAGAAGCTTTACATAAATACATCCGCCATTTTACGGAGATTATCTGATCCGAGATTCTGACTAGAGAGGCAGTTCATAGATTGCGTCTTTTGTCAATATATTTATGAACTGTATAAAATTTAACTAAAAGGCTGTTTTAAAAGTTGTTTGTCGGGTGTGTCGGGATGGGTTTAGGCACAAACGCCATAAATTTAACTGATAATTGGAGGACACAACTCACCCTGATTGAGATGCAGCGAAAGTATAACATTTTCCTGCTTATTCTATCGATTCAGTAAATCGATGTCACCTTGAATCAAAGCCTGAAATCGATTATCTCCTCGAAGGTTATCAAAATCTGAATCGGTTTTTGCAATCTCTCGGTATTTCTCCGGATTCAAGTTTATGGCTTTTTGCAAGCTTTCAATTGCTAGGTCAATTTTATTTTGCCAAGCATAACAGCTAGCCTTACCACAAAAAGCGTTAGCATCATTTGGTTGAAATGTTAGGGCTTTGTCGAAGCTAGCGATAGCCTCTTCAAATCGTTCTAAGTTTACCAGTGCAATACCCCGGTGACTCCAAACTTCATCAAAGTCTGATTGGGATTGGAGGATCGTGTCGAAGCTAGCAATTGCTGCTTCCAATCTTCCTAATTTTGCTAGTGCAATTCCTTTTTTGTTGAGATCTCTTAGTGCTTTATTCCGGTTTTCCCAAGCCTTACCATACTCCGGATCGAGCCTCAGAGCTTCATCGTAGCTAGTAATCGCTTCTTCATAGCGGTTTGAGTGGTACAGCGCAATACCTCTAATATTCCAGGCACTGGGGTTGTCAGATTTGATTTCCAGAGCTTTGTCACAGCTAACAATTGCTTCCTGATAACGTTGTAAATCATCTAACACACTACCACGATTGACCCAGGCTAAGTGAAATTCAGAATCAAATTCTAGAGTGAAGTCAGGTTCACATTCTAAAGCTTTGTCGTAACTGGCAAGTGCCTCTTCAGGGCAGTCTAATTTAACCAGTATATTACCC
>CAKZMA010000936.1 GCA_937127375.1 uncultured Coleofasciculus sp.
GTTATCGCGTTATCGGTGGGGAGGGCGGGTTTTGTTGTTCCGTTAGTTCTGAAAATCTGAATTTAGTCCCTAAACCCGCCCCTACAACCATTGACAGACGGACAAACGGACAGACGTAGCATGAGGAGTTTCTACATTGATACAGGAAATCTGGTAAGATTGCCCCTTGGCATCTTTTAATCCCGCACGAATGTCTATCCATTCTCCCGTCACTGTCACCGTTCCCGCGACAACCGCCAACTTAGGACCCGGATTTGATTGCATTGGCGCTGCCTTAACCCTGTACAACACGTTCACGTTTACTCGTCTGAGTTCGGATACTCCCTGGGAAACGGAACGGGCGGTGAGAATTCGGGTGTCGGGTGTCGAGGCAAACCAGGTAAAAACTGATGAAACGAATCTGGCTTACCAAGCTTTTCTGAAACTATACAACCAGATTGGTCATACACCTCCCCCCGTCCAACTCAAAATTGATTTAGATGTCCCCCTCGCCAGAGGGTTAGGAAGTTCCGCCACGGCGATTGTGGGTGGATTGGTTGGCGCTAACCAACTCGCTGGGGAACCCCTGAGTCAAACCGAAGTCATGCAATTAGCGATCGCGCTGGAAGGACATCCGGATAATGTTGTCCCCGCTATCTTGGGCGGCTGTCGTCTGGCGGCGCGGGGGGATGCGGTTCTCAAGGAATGGGAGATTTGTGATATTCCCTGGCATGATCAAATTATCCCTGTCGTTGCCATTCCCAATTTTGAACTCTCCACCCAACAAGCGCGACAGGTACTCCCCAGCCAAGTGAGTCGGGCAGATGCTATTTTCAATGTCGCCCATTTCGGGTTACTGATCCGCGCCTTAGCAACGGGACGAGGTGATTGGCTACAAACTGCCCTCCAGGATACGTTACATCAACCCTATCGACAGGCTTTGATTCCGGGGTATGAAGCGGTACAAACCGCCGCCTTAAAAGCGGGTGCCTATGGGGTGACGATTAGTGGCGCTGGTCCGACTTTGTTGGCGCTTGTCGATCCGATGCAAGCTGAAGCCGTAGTCACCGCTATGGCTGAGGCTTGGCAAGAGGTGGGAATTTCTGCCATAGCGCGATCGCACTCGATTGACACCCAGGGGACCCAAAGCGCGATCGCACCCGCCATTTAACCCGCCTTTATTTTGATCGTTGAGGGGGTGTAGAGACGTAGCATGGTACGTCTCTAAAGGCGGATTGAGTCGCATCTAGAGTGAGACGATAGTCGTAAAATCAGCCCCTACAATCCCCAATCCCCAAATTTAAACGGGTATTCATAGCAATGCCATAGAAAATCCTCTATGTTTTGACCAAGCACTTCTTATCCGATAATCTGAATAAGGTCTTAAACTTTTGTTACATTGATCGATGAAACCCCTATTTGTTTCATCACCCGTTTCTGGCATGAACTCAATGTTAGTCACTTGATTCAATAGCAATCTCAGCAATTTTCATGACTCCAAATCGACCCTATTCTCACCATTCTGAATGATTCAGAGAATTTTGACAAAACGATACTGCGATCACGTTGAAACTTGGAGGAGTCATACAAAGTGGCAAATGCGAACGATATAGTTGTCCTAAAACAAGGTGTTGAAAATTGGAATCGATGGCGACTGCAAAATATTAACTTAAATCAAAATCAGAGTAAAACCAATGTACTCAAACTAAACTTTAATAAGGTTGATCTGAGTGGATTGAATCTCAGTGAGTATAATTTGCAAAATTTCAACCTCAGTCGAGCCAACCTCAGTCGAGCTAACCTCAGTCGGGCTAACCTCAGTCGGGCGAATCTCTATGAAGCGATTTGTCATACAACAAACCTGAGTCAAGCCATTTTAATTGATACGAACCTCATCGCTGTTTTCTTAAGAAATGCTGATCTCAGAGGCGCAAATCTGAAAGGTGCGGATTTAACCGATGCGAATCTCAGTGGTGCTGATTTGACAGGCGCTAATCTCAGTCAGACAAACCTGAAAGGAGCAAACCTGAGAAATACCAATCTGAATCAGGCAAATCTTAATGGTGCGAATCTGAGTGGGGCAATTTTGAAGGGCGCGATTATTTGTCAAGTCTAGGGGGGACTGAATGTTAATTTTCCCGGTTCCCATTCCCTGAGAAAGGACAAAAGACAAAGGACAAAGGACTCATGACCAATAAACCAGCATTTGCCAAAGCCGAGAGTGGATCGGTAAAATGCTGGTTATATTTTACAGACCCTGAACGCGAGACGTATTTCTCTGAAAAAAATAAATAACCCAGTTTTGGCATAATTTTTATCTGAAAACAATAAAATCATGCCGAGCTGACTATGTAAAAAAATATTATTATTTTAAATTACGGACAAAGATAAATTATACCTGAATAAGTATTTTGAGATTTAACACCAATCAGAGTTTCTTCGGTTAAACTCTACCCTTGATGATGAAACTATCGATACAACGCAAAATCATCCTAGGATTTGGACTAACCTCCAGCCTTATCGTTATCGTCAGCTCAATTGGTTATTATAGTGCATTTCGCCTGAGAGACACGAATCAAAAAGAACTCCATGCCAAAAAAGTATTAACAAAACTGGAGGAAGTCTTAGCTGAAATTACGGATGCCGAAACGGGACAGCGGGGTTATCTTTTGACAGGGAAACAGCGCTATCTTGAGCCTTATCAAAAAGCAATTGATAAAGTCGAAGATGATATAAAACAGCTACAAGCGTTGACAGCAGAAAACTCTTATCATCAAAAAAAAATAGAAGTTGCTATCCCCTTAATCAATCAAAAATTTGCCGAACTTCAGCAAACCATTACTTTAAGAGACGAGCAAGGATTGGACGCGGCTTTAGCGATTGTAAACACAAACGAAGGCAAACTGATCATGGCTCAGATTCGCGATATCTTTCATCAGATGAAGGCGGAGGAAGAGCGGCTATTTCAGGCGCGATCGCAGTATACTCAAAGCACAGTCCATACGACAATCTGGATTTTCTCCATTGGACTCATTTTTGACTTAGGTATTCTTGTTTTTGTCTATTCTCACATTTATCGCGAAATTAATCAACGGCTGCAGGCTCAAGATCAATTACGAGAGAGTGAAAGTCGGCTCACTCAATTCTTAGAAGCGATACCCGTCGGCGTTTTTGTCGTTGATCAAAACGGTATACCCTACTATGCCAATCAGACGGCAAAGAAACTTTTTGGGCAAGGTCTAATTCCCACCAATCCTGCCAATCGGCTACCCGAAATTTATCCAATTTATTCTCCTAAATCTGAGAAAGTCTCTCCCTCCAATCTTGAGCCAATTATCCAAGCGCTTAACGGTAAAAATTCCATCTATGAAGGGATAGAGATTCACCAGCCCGACAAAATAGTGCCGATTGAGGTTTTAGGAACCCCCATCTTTGATGACAAGGGAAATGTTAGCTACGCCATTGTCGTGCTGAACGATATCACCGAACGCAAACGGGGGGAAGCCGAACGACTCAAGTTTACAGGTCATCTCAATCAACTCAATCATGCTTTTTCTCGCTTTGTGCCGGGTCAATTTCTCCAGTTACTCAATAAAGAGACTATTATTGATGTTAAGTTAGGCGACCAAGTAGAGAAAGAAATGTCCGTGTTATTTTCGGATATTCGTGACTTCACTGCTCTTTCAGAAGGGATGACCCCTGAAGAGAATTTTAAATTCATCAATTCCTATCTCTCCCGAATGGAACCCACTATTATTAAGAATAAAGGATTTATTGATAAATATATTGGGGATGCGATTATGGCACTCTTTAGTGGCGGTGCGGATGATGCGGTTAAAGCCGGAATTGCCATGTTGCATCAGTTAACTGAATATAATCAACATCGAGCTAACTGTAATTATCGAGCCATTCAACTAGGTATGGGCATTAATACAGGAACATTAATGTTAGGGACTGTGGGCGGATATAACCGCATGGATACCACCGTGATTAGTGATGCGGTTAATTTAGCGGCTCGTTTGGAAGGCTTAACCAAAAATTATGGCGTATCATTATTAATTTCTCACCACACGTTTAAACAATTACAAAACTCCTACGACTATGCTATCCGCATGATTGATCATGTCAAAGTCAAAGGCAAATCTGAACTGGTTACCGTCTATGAAATCTTTGATGCTGACTTACCGGAAGTCCGAGAGGGTAAATTGGCAAACCAAGACCGATTTGCCTTAGCGTTGTCTCTGTATAATCAACAGGCTTATGCCGAAGCACTACGCTTGTTTGAAGCCTGTTTGCGCCAAAACCCAGCGGATCAGGTGGCGAAAATTTATCAGCAACGCTGTCATCTGAATTCTAATACCAATTCTGTTTGACAATTCTAGCCCGGAGTTCAAACTCCGGGCTAATCGCTTAAGTCCATTTAAATGGACTAAAACTCTTATATCGTCCTCTAAAGATGGCTTAAACAAACATGGCAACCTTCTTGGGGCTTACCCTATTTTCCTGTTCAACCTGTAAGACATTACCATACAGATTGGCAATAATTTGTTGACCTGTTTTCGTGACCTCTAAATACCGCAAAGCGGGTTGGATGTATTGCAACACAATTGTCCAGAAAAAGTTGGGGTAGTTTTGCCGCAGTTCACCCGGATTGTGATAGCCTAAAATCTTATTCGCGCCACTTTCTTCAAACTCGCCAAACAAGGCGGGAATCTTTTGTAAGTAACGTGGATCACTAAGCTGACCAATCAAATCAGCCGCACGAGTCAAACCCGGATAATTCATCGTATCGTGATGGGCGTTATCAGCAGGTACGGGAAAACGGGTTAACTCAATATTGCGTTTTACGATGGCACAATCAATGAAGGGATGAGCGCCGAAATACTCGTCCACAAACCGCTTTCCTCGGTCAACATGGTAGGATGTCAAACTCGCATCGGTTGCCCCCTGGGGCAAGGATATCATCATATCATCAAGACCAATCACGTACAATCCTTGATCAGGTTGGTCATTTCGGCAAATCCCCTTAATATAGCCGATGTCATGGCATAACCAAGACACGATTGACGTGAGCCAATCTTGACGGGAAACGTTTCCTTCTAGGATATGTTTCCCTCGAAGGATTTCTTGTCCGACTAAGCTCACCAAAATGGTATGTTCAACATTGTGGTATAGAGCATCACTCTGGGCAATCCGGTCGAGAGCCACTTGAGCCACTCCCGTGATCACCTCAGCATAATCGGCTTGAGAATTTCCGTAAGTCTGACGGTAGCAGACTTGTAGACGTTCGACACAATCGCGAACTAGCACCCCTGTTAAATTAAACATTGTTCTTCCCCTGTCATACTATCTAAATTTATAACCGAGTCGGGTATTTCAGCCCGGTTGGGCGGCTTTACCCTGGTAGATTCACAGATCAATCGGTGGGGAACACCTATTTATTAGTTTCGTTGATCATCTGGGTTATGTAAACCATAAAACCTCACAAAAAAAAATAATAGTTTGGGTGATCTAACACTCCAAATCAATTTTATTTGTTGATCAAAGAAAAACCTCATAAAACCTCATAACTATTTCTTTGTATGTTCATCGCCCGTTAAAAAATCCTAAAATATCAGGTAAAATTTTTTAATCGCTATTCCCAGAATCGAGAAAAATTAACTTCGCCGAGAGAGCGCTTGTTAAAATTATAATAAAGTTGATGATTAGAATGGATATAATTTAGCATGGCATAACCCTAGCAGGAAAGCAACGGCGGGGGATCGTCTTATGTAAGGGGTTGAGAAATATTTACATAACTTAATATACTGGAGTTTATTTCCACCAACCTACTTAGCCAGACTCAATGAAGCGTGAAATCGTTTTGTTGTCGGTTCCATGTTTCCTGTTCCCTAGTTTTAATTTTGAATTTTATTGATCAAGGGGAGATGGATTATAAAGACGCCTTAAATTTTATCGATCGCTTAACCTATCTGAAGACGGGAAAGCACCTAAATGACCTAGAACGGCAGGTTTTTGTCGGATCTTGGCAAGGACGCTCCTATAAGGAGATTTATCCGCAAAATCCGGAGTATGTGGAAAAATATGTGGGCTATAAGTTATGGCAAAAGCTTTCCCAGGTATTAGGGGAAAAAGTCAGCAAAAAAAAGATTCAGGGTGCGATCGCGCGAGCCAAGACGCAGCAGCCGCAAGTGTTTCTCAGTTACCGAAACCAAGAGCCTGACGAGAGTTTAGCGATTCAGTTAGAGGAGGCGATCGCCCAAGCCGGATATCCAGCCTTTAGAACAGGGGTGGGAAAGGGTTCCAGCCATTCCTCTGCTGTCGCCGAGAATGAATTAGCCCAGATTGATCATCAACTGGCGCAATGTGAGTATTTTATCCTGCTACTGTCTCCCCAAGCCGCATTGAGTGAAATGGTGATTGAAGCGTTACGACGGGTTCAGGAGTTACGAGATGAGAGTCACAACGCCAAACCCGTTATCTTACCGATTCGGGTGAATTGCCCGCCCTGTACCCCCCTCAACCACGATTTACGCAGTTATCTCCAGGGAATTGGCTATCAAGAATGGAACACTTCCGCCGATACACCCACTGTGATACAGGCGGTGTTACAACGGTTGTCGGGGAGTGAGGATTGGGAAACGCCAGTCTGGGAAGGGAATGATGTAGCGGAGGAGATCAGCAGCTATCAGACTCCGATCAACCCCTTACCGCCTTTACCTGTAGCTGAACCCGAATTACCCAAAGGTCAAGTGCGGTTAGCTTCCGCCTTCTATGTCGAACGAGTTCCCGATGAAACTCAATGTTATCAAGAAATCCTCAAACCAGGAACCTTGATTCGCATTAAAGCACCGCGACAGATGGGAAAAACCTCGTTAATGGCGAGAATTTTGTATCAAGCCAGAGAGCAAGGCTGTCGCACAGTTCCCTTAAGCTTTCAACATGCGGATAAAAGCGTGTTTACCAATCTCAATCAACTCTTACAGTGGTTATGTGCCAAAATTACCCGGAAGCTGCGTTTACCCCATCAAGTTGAGGCATATTGGACGGATACGTTTGGGAGTAAAGATAACTGTACGGCTTATTTCGAGGATGTTTTGTTATCGGAAACCGATGCACCGTTAGTCTTAGGATTAGATGAAGTGGATCGGGTGTTTCAGCATCCCAAAATAACCGATGACTTTTTTGCCCTCTTACGCGCTTGGTATGAAGAAGCTGGGTATGGGGATAGCGATAGTGATTTGTGGGCAAAGTTGCGTTTAGTGGTGGTTCATTCAACAGAAGTTTATATTCCCTTGGATATCAATCAATCGCCATTTAATGTGGGTTTACCGATTGAATTATCGGAGTTTAGTCGAGAACAAGTTACCGATTTAGCCCAGCGTCATGGACTCAATTGGCAAACTCATCAGGTTGAGCAATTAATGACAATGGTGGGTGGACATCCCTATTTAGTCCGAGTAGCTCTGTATTATATAGCCAGAGGCGAGTTAACCTTAGAGAAATTGGTAGAGATAGCGCCAACCGAAGCCGGAATTTACGGGGATCACCTGCGCCGACATCTATGGAATTTGCAACAGCACCCCGAATTAGCGACAGCTTTTGCTCAGGTGCTAGTGGCGGAGGAACCCGTTGAGTTAGAATCCGTGTTGGCGTTTAAATTACACAGTATGGGATTAGTACAGTTACGGGGAAATGCGACTGTACCCCGCTTTGAATTATATCGCCAATATTTTCGCGATCGCCTACAAAACGTATTTTAAGTCCAATGGCATCCTCCAGTCAGCATTTTAGGATTACCGAGATCGCGCCCGCTATCAATAGCTTAAAATTGGGATACACGGTATCATTCTGTACGTATTTCTATGAATCTTCCTGTGCAACTCCAGCAAGACGCCAAAAAGTGGGCAAGTCGGCAAGGAATCTCGTTGGAACAGTTCATCCTACAGGCTGTCGCGGAGAAAGTCACTGCCCTCAATCAGCAAAATACTGAAATAACGACCCCAGTCTCACCAGCCGTTCACTCATCAACCTCTCAACATCCAAAAGTCTATCGCAAAGAAGGTATCTTAGTCGTTGAAACCGAACCAATTGACAATCTTGACATCAACGCCTTGATTGACGAAGTGCGAGAAGAACGTATTCGGGAGCAGATGATTTGGTAAAAGTCTTGTTTGACACTTCGGTTTTAGTGGCTGCATTCGTTGTCAGCCATCCACGACATGGGATCTGCTTCCCTCACCTAAAAGCAGCAAAATCTAAGCAAGTTGAAGGTTTTATTTCAACTCACACTCTGGCAGAAACCTATTCTGTCCTTACACGTCTTCCTATTCAGCCGCGTCTTACTCCCGCGCAAGCCCAAAGCATTACTACAGATATTTCACAACATTTGAATATCATTCCCCTATTCTCCGAGGATTATCTTGCTGCGATTTCTCGCATGGCTACTATCAATCTCCCTGGCGGTGGCATTTTCGATGCTCTAATTGCCCAAGCTGCGCTGAAAGCCAAGGTAGATATTCTCCTAACATTAAATCCTAACCACTTTACCCGTCTAGGAGACGCGATCGCAACTCTTGTACAAGTTCGGATGTAGGCATGGCGGGTTAGATGACTTGTACCGATTCTACCTGGGGAGCCTCACGATCGCGCCTACATAGAACAGTTCTACTATTATATAGAGAGACGTTGAGGTGGGAAAATCGTGATGCCAGCGCCAGAAACGAATCAACAGACAGCAATACCTACACCCAACCTCTACGAAACCGATTTTTATGCTTGGACGCAGGAACAAGCGTCGTTACTCCGTCAACAGCAGTGGAGTCAGCTTGATTTGGGCAATCTGATTGAGGAGATTGAATCCTTGGGGAAACAGCAACGCCAGGAATTGCGAAATCGGTTGAAGGTGCTGATTGGACATTTGTTGAAATGGGAGTACCAACCGCAACGCCGGAGTCGGAGTTGGCTGGCGACGATTCGCGTACAGCGCCGTGATACGCTAGAGTTGCTCAAAGACAACCCAAGTCTAAAGCCTTACCTTGAGGATGCACTGGTTTTAGCTTACGAGAACGGTAGAGATCTGGCAATGGGAGAAACTGACTTGCCAGAACAAACCTTTCCCCAGACGTGTCCCTACAGTTTGGCGGAAATTTTAGATGATAAATTTTATCCGGGTGAACCGAGTGAGTTGGTAAATGAATGGGAGGGAGAAAACGAATCATAATAATAATTACTGTAGGTTTTGAAAACACCAGTCAATCCAACAGACCCCTCATTATATAAATATA
>CAKZMA010000937.1 GCA_937127375.1 uncultured Coleofasciculus sp.
TGTCATTTTCTCATAGGTTCTCCCAGTTCTGGCAAGTCTACCCTAGCTGCCAAACTGACTCAAGTTGAATCCAAAGCGGTGATTGTGTCCACGGATGCTATCCGGGCGCAGCTATTTGGGGATGAGAACATCCAAGGGGATTGGTCATTGATTGAAACGCAAGTGTTACAGCAAATTCATCGATCTATTGCCGATGGAAACCCGGTGATTTACGATGCAACCAATGCCAAACCCGAATGGCGGCGATCGCTGTTGCCTAAGATATCCGGTGAAACCGTGCGCTGGCTAGCTTGGTATCTTACCACTCCCCTAGAAACCTGCCAAACTTGGAACCGACAGCGCCAACGTCAAGTCCCTGATCAGGTGATTGAGGATTTTTATCGCGCATTGCGAGATCATCCGCCTCAAACCAACGAGGGATTTTTAGCGGTGAATTCGGTTAATCTAGCGGATACAGAATCGGATATCTGGCAAATGTTCAACCAATCAATCGGTAGAGACGCGCCATGGCGCGTCTCTACTTGTAATCTTAAAGATAGGCAGGATTGAAGGGATTCATCGATTAGGATGACTGACGAACGTAAGGCTGACGTACCATCGGCTGATTCTCAGCAGGTGCAGGAACTGACAGAAGAGACAACTCCAGAGTCGGTTGATAACTCCTGGACGAACCGCATGGCTGGACTCTGGACTACAGCAAGCGATCGCTTGCAGAAACTCCTTCCCACCGAACAAGTCACACAAACGGTGATTGACTGGTTTAGTGTTAATGAGGCGCAAGTCGCTGAGATTTTGGCGTCGGTACGGAAAGAACTCCCCACAACCCAAGCGCTGCTGATTGGTAAGCCTCAATCAGGGAAAAGTTCGATTGTGCGGGGATTGACTGGGGTTTCGGCGGAGATTGTGGGTCAGGGATTTCGTCCCCATACGCAATATACTGAGCGTTATGCCTATCCCTCAAATGACCTACCCTTGCTGATTTTTACCGATACTGTGGGTTTGGGTGATGTTAACCAAGAAACGCCGATCATTATTCAAGAATTGGCGGGTGAATTGCAACAGGATACTCATCGTGCCAGAATCCTGATTTTGACGGTGAAAATTAATGACTTTGCCACAGATACGCTGCGACAGGTGGCTGAACAGTTACAAGAGGAATATCCAGAGATTCCCTGTCTGCTGGCTGTAACTTGTTTACATGAACTTTATCCAACTGATATTACTGATCATCCGGCTTATCCGCCAGACTATGAAGAGTTGAATCGCGCCTTTGAGGGGATTCAGGACACTTTTAAGGGACTTTATAATCGGGCGGTTATGATTGATTTTACCCTAGAAGAAGATGAGTATAATCCCGTATTTTATGGCTTAGAGGCACTCAGCGATGCTTTAGCTGAGTTATTACCAGAAGCCGAATCCAGGGCGATTTCGCAATTATTGGAAGAAAAAGACGCCAGTCAGCAACTGGGGAATCTCTATCGGGATGTCGGGCGACGTTATATTTTGTCATTTTCGATTATGGCAGCAACGTTGGCGGCGGTACCGTTACCTTTTGCCACAATGCCCGTTTTAACGGCGCTACAAGTCTCGCTGGTTGGGTTGTTGGGGAAATTATATGGACAGACGCTGACGCCTTCTCAAGCTGGTGGAGTCGTGAGTGCGATCGCGGGAGGATTTGTGGCGCAAGCTGTGGGACGAGAGTTAATCAAATTTTTACCCGGTTTGGGAAGTGCGATCGCGGCGTCTTGGGCGGCGGCTTATACCTGGGCGTTGGGTGAGGGGGCTTGTGTTTATTTTGGGGATTTAATGGGTGGGAAAAAACCCGATCCTCAGAAGATTCAATCGGTTATGCAAGAAGCATTTGAGTCGGCGAAAGAACGGTTTAAGGGTATAAAGTAAACCTGAAAACCAGCCCGGAGTTCAAACGCCGGGCTAATAGCCCAAGTCCATTTTAATGGACTAACATTCTTATCCAGTCGTCTTTGACTAATTGACACTCCCCGGTCTGACATCTTAACACCTGAGGAACAGGCAACATTAATTGAGATCTCCGACCAAATTGAACAAGCCAATGCTCGTCGAATTCAGTATTTAATTGAACTGGCAAGTTTGCGAAACACCTTTACCTAAAAAGGGGGTAGTTAAATAAAAATTTAGTTACTGTTTTTGAGCGCATTTTTGAGCAAGGATGCGCCATACTGTTGTAAGAATTCATTGGCTTTATAGATGCCACCTGTAACTTTTAACGGAGTTGGATTCTCTGTTTTTCGTAACTTTTCTGAGGGATAAGCAATAGGGTAGGAAAGTTGAGTGATATTATTATTGCCTTGGTAAGGACGAGTAATCATATACCACCATTGCCCTTTTTTGATTTCCCGATGTAGAACGTAGCAACCCGGATGCCATTGATACCCTTGCTCTTGCCCTAGCCAGACACCACGCACATCAACAGGGTCATAAACTTCAAAAACAGGTTCATTCTTCTTCTGTTGGGGTGTTTGGAGTCTCTGTTCCTTCTGTTGCTTTTCTGTAATTTGGGTAGGCTTGTTTGTAGAAGTCATCGGCTTCTTGTTCCCCCTCTCGGTGTGCTGCTTCTCGAATTTTAGGATCAGGATCGGATACTCGTTCCCACCAAGAACGTTTGTCTGAATTCATTGTTTTTTACTGTTAATTACCAATGCTATCACACCAGATGCGATCGCACGGTGCTAAATAGGGTTTTGTCGTCTGGCTTCAGGTGAATAAGTCGGATGTCGAAGGTGCATTCGTCTTGCAGTTGCTGGATCAGGCGTTGTTGCAAATACCCATAGTTACAACGCGCCAACATCAGGCAAAACTGTCCCTGACAGGTTTCCATACTCACACGTTCGGAACTTAATGCATTTGAAAATATATTACCCCCTGACGGCACAGCCCAAGACGTGATCGCGCTTCTCAAAGACCATAATGGTGATATTGAGGTAAATTTGAGGTTAATATAAGCACGCATTGAGTATATTGTCCATATACCTAAGATTACAAATTGTGACTTTAGACCAATGCTACAATCTTTACTGATTAAGGCTTTCCGCTAATTTACTAAGTCCACCTATGAGCTGTGCCACGCCACTAGATTTACCTAAGTTTTGCGTAGCGCATTCACTCGGATCTGTTCTCCAACCTCGTGCTAACGGGCTCAACAGGCGCTAAACGGCAATGTCATCTAACAATTTAGACCACTACTACAGAATACTGGGACTAGAACCCGGAGCCTCCCTAGAAGACGTGAACCAAGCCTACAAAGACTTGGCATTTATTTGGCACCCGGATCGTGTCCCCGAGGACAATCAGCGCTTGCGCCAGAAAGCTGAAGCCAAACTCAAGGAAATTAACCAAGCGCGAGACGAACTGCGATCGCAAAAACCCAAAACGCCCAAACCCCCATCCCCACCGCCGCGCAAATCGGCTTCCAATACCTATTATTATCGTGCGCGATCGCCCCGACGAGAACCCCCTCAATCGCGGCGTTACTATCAACCCAGAGAACCGCAGCAACCGCCCTCCTCATCCAGGAACTACTACCAACCCAGAGAACCGCAGCAACCGCCCTCCTCATCCAGGAACTACTACCAACCCAGAACGCGATCGCAATCCCAGCGCCCGCGATCGCAGCCTGATCTCAGTGGCGCTAATTTTCAGGGGGTTGATCTCAAAGAAAAAGACCTATCTGGACGTAATCTTAGTAATGCCAATCTCAGTCAAGCTAACCTGACGGATGCTTTTTTACATAATGTTAATCTCAGTGGCGCGAATTTAGAAGGAGCAAATCTGTTTCGCGCTAACTTATTTCAAGCCTGTTTAGTTCAGGCAAATTTACGGGATGCGAATTTAATTGGTGCGGATTTGAGTGGTGCGGATTTGAGTGGTGCGGATTTGCG
>CAKZMA010000938.1 GCA_937127375.1 uncultured Coleofasciculus sp.
GTGCTGATGTAGTTATTACTGGAAAGGTAGAAGGAAACATCAAAAGCACCCGCGCTACTCCCCGTGTTAGTAATGTCAAAATCAATGTCAAAACTATCACCTGCATCGAGGGATTGTGGAGTGATATCAAAATCTGACCCGGATAAGTCAGCTAATTGAGTATTATTGATGGCTACATCATCATAGTCGAACAAAAAGCCGACATTTGAGTTATTGGTTTCATTGACTTCCGTAACATCGGCTCCCGAATCAACCAGCATCCCGATGTAATAGGTATCATCTCCATATAAATCCCAGAAGGAATGATTCACTCCAGGCAAGTTTAAGCTAGTGATAAAGGAACCCGTGCTGTTCCCAGCTAAACCATTAATCGTGGTACTACCTAAAAACTGGTCAACCGTGCTGATCGTGTTATTACTGGAAAGGTAGAAGGAAACATCAAAAGCACCCGCGCTACTCCCCGTATTGGTAATGTCAAAATCAATGTCAAAACTATCACCTGCATCTAGAGGATTGGAGGTGACATCAAAATACGCCCCGGATAAGTCAGCTAATTGAGTATTATTGATGGCTACATCATCATAGTCGAACAAAAAGCCGAAATTAGAATTATTGGTTTCATTGACTTCCGTAACATCTGCTCCCGAATCCACCAGCATCCCGATATAGTATGTACCATCTCCATTCCAGAAGGAATGATTAAAACCAGGTAAGTTTAAGCTAGTGGTAAACGAGCCTGTACTGTTTCCAGCTAACCCATTAATCGTGCCACTATATAACAGATGATCCATGGTGCTGATGTAGTTATTACTGGAAAGGTAGAAGGAAACATCAAAAGCACCTGCGCTACTCCCCGTATTAGTAATGTCAAAATCAATGTCAAAACTATCACCCGCATCGAGGGATTGTGGAGTGATATCAAAATCTGAACCGGATAAGTCAGCTAATTGAGTATTATTGATGGCTACATCATCGTAGTCGAACAAAAAGCCGACATTTGAGTTATTTGTTTCATAGACTTCCGTAACATCTGAACCAGAATCAACCGTCATCCCGATGTAGTATGTGCCATCTCCATTCCAGAAGGAATGATTAACACTGGGCAAATTTAAGTTAGTGGTAAAGGAGCGTGTACTGTTCCCAGCTAACCCATTAATCGTGGTACTACCTAACAGATGATCTACGGTGCTGATGTAGTTATTACTGGAAAGGTAGAAGGAAACATCAAACGCACCCGCGCTACTCCCCATGTTGGTAATGTCAAAATCAATATTGAAACTATCACCGGCATCAAGGGGTTGTGGAGTGATATCAAAATCTGACCCCCACAAATCAGCTAAATTGATCACCCAACCTAAATCCTCAAAAATTCCTAATGTTACCGCACCCGGATCATGGTGCGCCTCTCCCGGAGCAATGGAAGGTGTCATCAAAGCATTAGAATTTCCACTTTCATAAGTCGCTTCATCCAAGTGGGCATAGCTAGAACCCAATTCCCATGTACTCGGAGCGTACAGCTTGGGATTCGTGCCACCATTGGCAGCAACCGCATTACTCCCATTAAAGAACAGGTTATCACTGGTGAGTTGATCGCCTAAAGCAACAGAGTAATTCGGAAATGTATCGATAAGTTTTTGACCCGAACCATTCACCGTAAAGTGATCGTAAATTACGGGTTGGCTCCACCAACTTCCTTGTTCAGTGTTGGAGTCATAGCTCATGCTACCACTAAACCCCAAGCCATGACCTAATTCATGCAAGACAACAGAAACAAAATCAGTCTTTTCTGTTGGTGTATTGCCATCAGTACCAAAATACCAGTTCGAGTAATTGCTATTGAAGTTAACATTAATATCATGGGCAGTGGTATCTAAATCGAAGCCAGCCAGACTATTGGCGAGGGCGCTTGGATACCAGGTATCGGCGTAGGCAGCATTGGCAAAGTTGTAGTAATAGTCATTGGATCGAGCAGAACCGAGAGCGTTTTCTGGTTGTTCTATAGGAGTCCAATTCGCTTCAATTTCAATCGGAACTGGTGAAACAATCAAGTTTTCCCAGATATCAACCGCGTATTCAAATGCCGCTTGAGCTTGGGTGGAAAAACCGTTATAGTTAACGTTGATAGTAGAGGTTGGAGTCTGAGCGGCTAACAGATTTGGCGTTGTCGTTGATTTTGTCTGTTGAGTCCTGTTGTCAGTGAGTTCTAAGCTTGTTTGCCTACTTGAAACGATGTTTGCTTGAGGTGTCTGATCAAACTTCTCAGTTGCTGTACCTGAACTATCAGTGTCAATAGATAAATTATCAGCTTCTGCTACACCAAAAAAATTACCAAACATCAGAGCTAATTCGGTGGAGGTGGAGAAGGATTTGTCGTGAGATGCCATAAGAGTCTCTCCTGTGTAGGGAAAATTGTGTGCAGATGTCAGATGTTGACCTCTCTACCCTCTTGTGTCTCTCAGGAGTTGACCCTTATGCAGTTTTTTGTATGGAAATTTACCTTTTACAAAAGTTTATTTTTACTTGACAAATTGACATTAAACAGCTAAAAACAATCCCCTATCTGTCAGTTGCGGTAACGTTTCAACCCAGCGAATAACACAAGGGCGATCGCGAATCCTCCAGCGACTCCAGAAATCAGTAGGGTATCCGGATGACGCACCGCGATCGCACCATAAGCCCAGGCAATTACCAGAGGATAGGCAATATCCGATCGCTGAATAATCACCGTTGCTGTGATCGCCGCCCCGACAATCAGGGCAATTGCCGTCCACGCGGAGGGATTAATCCCCCATCCATTCCAGCCAAAGTCATAGAGTACAATTGCCACATTCAGAATCGTGGCTACGCTGATCCACGCCAAATAGATACTCACGGGAATGTGAACATACCATTTCTCTTTCCGAGACACCTTGACAGAACCAATACCCAACCGCCAATACACTCGAATCAGTGGCACTAAAATCCCCAGCATCGCCACCAGCGACAGGGCAAACTGGCGATACTGGAATAGAAACACCCAAACAATCTGGGCAACACTCGCCAGCACTAAACCATAACCCATCTGACGCAGATAAGTATTTTGCCGTTGGTTAGGCAGTACCTGATAGATCCCCAGACTAATCAAACCCAGATAAATGATCCCCCATATAGCAAAAGCATAGCTGGCTGGGATAATCTTAATTTCCCCAAAGAGAGTATTGGAGATTTCGCCGATTGTTAGTCCACCAATCGGCGCGATATTTGCCCAGACATTAATACCAAAAGCAGCAAGGATCGCACTCAATGTGAGAACTTGCCGGAGGCGATCTGAGTTTAAATAGGAATTGAGCCGTTTCATATTCTCACCGAGTTGAAATCTCGGTTATGCTGAAGGTCACTTGAGTTTTTGCTTAATAAATGACACGAGTTGTCCCATTTGTTTTTTCAACCCATCAACTTCTGACTGTAAATGTTCAATTTTTGCATTTAATGCTTGAACTTCGTCTGATGAAACACCAGGAGCTTCACCCGCAGGGGCTTCTTCTTTGGGGGGCGGAGCCATAACGGGGCGTTTTTTCGCCTTCGCCATCGCTTCCTTAATCGCATCAACCAGTTGCTTCTTTTCAAAGGGCTTTTCGACGAAGGCAAAATACTCAAACGGTTCCGGTATCTTCTCCGTTACTTCTTCCTTACGACCTGACATTAATACTAAAGGAATGCTCTGGAGAGTACCGTCACTTTGAATTTGTTGAAAAACATCCCAACCACTCATTTTAGGAAGCAGAAAATCTAACATAATTAGGTTGGGATGCTCCTGGCGGATCTGATTAAGACCTTCAATACCATCTTTGGCTTCTAACACTTCAAAGTTACCGGGCGGCAACATTTCTTTAACACGCATCCGGATGACTCGACTGTCATCAATAACTAATATTTTATGGCTTGCCACGACTGACTCCTTTGGAGAGATAAAAGAAAAACGTCTTAAGCCCAGGTAGACCAGACCCCATAATTCCACTCAGACAGAACTCACAGAGTCTGTTTCCGGGAAAACAACGGATGACTGACCGACACCTGTAACTCTTTTGCTGTTTTGAGATTGAACCCAAAAGCACTGATTGTCCATGACTCTAGATTAATCTGCTTGGTTGGTTGAGAGCAAAACTCGGCTCAAATCAGGGTCCAAGTAAAATGCTCTACCATTTGTATCGTACAGAGTAACACTGTTGCTGATAGCTCACCACAATTATTATGGATTTGCCGACTCAACCCAATCTGTCTGCTAAAAACCTTTGGCGAGAGGAAATTACTGCCCTACCCCGTTGGTTGCGGCGTCCTATTGGCAACGCCAGTGATATCTCCACGGTTCAGCGCATTGTGAAACAACGGCAAATTCACACGATCTGTGAAGAGGGGCGCTGTCCCAATCGCGGGGAGTGTTATGCTAACAAAACGGCGACCTTTTTGCTGATGGGTCCAACCTGTACCCGTGCTTGTGCGTTTTGTCAAGTGGATAAGGGTCATTCTCCCATGCCCCTTGATCCCGAAGAACCCCAGAAAATTGCTGAATCGGTTCAGTTGTTAGGATTGCGGTATGTTGTACTGACATCAGTGGCGCGAGATGATTTACCGGATCAGGGGGCAGGTTGGTTTGTTGCCACAATGGATGCGATCCGGCGATTGAATCCAGAAACCCAAATTGAGGTACTAACAGCAGATTTTTGGGGCGGGAGAGGAAAGGAGAATCAAACGCCAACCGAGTTGCAGCGCCAACGGGTGAAAACGGTGGTTCAGGCGCGTCCAGCTTGTTATAACCACAATATTGAAACCGTCAAACGATTACAGGGACAAGTGCGCCGGGGTGCCCAATATGAGCGATCGCTAGATGTTCTCCGCATTGTCAAAACCCTTGATCCGACCATTCCCACTAAGTCAGGATTAATGGTAGGACATGGAGAGACGGAAGCCGAGGTGATCGAAGCCATGGAGGATTTGCGCCGCGCTGAATGCGATCGCCTCACCCTAGGGCAATATATGCGTCCCTCTCTGGAACACCTGAGAGTGCAACGCTATTGGACACCCGAGGAATTTGAGCGACTGGGTGCGATCGCGAAAGAGATGGGTTTCACTCATGTCCGTTCGGGTCCCTTGGTTCGCAGTTCCTATCACGCAGG
>CAKZMA010000939.1 GCA_937127375.1 uncultured Coleofasciculus sp.
AACTTGACATTATCAAGGACTTAGTTCCACTGTGCGAACTGTTAAAACTTTGACAAAATGTTTTGCTGGCTTCTCGCGAAAGCGAGTATGACAATCAAAGCAGTTAATGTTAACTTTCGCCTAGTCTAAACTGAAGTAACCAGCTTAGGCTGCTAGCTTCGGCTACTTGCGTGGTCTACACTCCGACTGTTTCGTTTCCTACTTGGTCGTGACCGGACTCCGAGGAGTCTTTTACGTGAGGGTAGCGGGTGTGAATGGGAGCATCCCGTTTTGGACAAAGCATTACCTGAAGTCACGCAATTGCAAGGGTTTCAGCCCCATTCAAAGAGCCAATGCGCCAAATTGGGATGCTCCCGTGTGAATCCGCACTGGGAAGAGGGCTTCCCATTCTAAACGACCAGTTCAGGTCGCGCCTCGTAGTCTAAACTCCAGTCAATTACAAACGCCCAGACCTGACTCTATAGCAGGCTTTTTTTGCTTGCCCCATTATTAGAATGAAACAGTTCTGCCTTTAGCTTTCAGAAAGCGTTGCTTGAGCTGTATCGATGCAAGTCTGTATTTTTTCAGCTAGCACTGTCACATAGGGTTCTTCAAATAGTAAATGATGATATCCAGGAATTTCTTGAATCTCTAATCCTCCAGCGGCTAGATTTGCTAATTCAGGGGAGTTTTTTAACCGCCACTCTCTGGACAAAAATAAAGTGATTTGACCAGAATAGGTTTGCAGTATATATTTTTTTTTGGCTTTGTAGAAAGCCAGCAGCAGTTTTTGGTGTTGATTTTTGATATCTGATTTATTATTTATTTTGTTAATTTCAAACATTATTTTATTGCGCTTATAATTGAGGTTTTTAATGATTTTTTTAATTATATAATCAAAGCCAAATTGACGAATATTTTTCCAATAAAAATATATTTTATTTTCATCAGAATTAACAACAACATCAATAAAAAATAGTCGGGTTACCTTTTGACCTTGTGCATAAAGTTGTTGTGCCATTTCAAGGGCTATTTGGGCATCTCCACAGTAGGCTCCGATAAGATAAGGTTCTTCCGGCTGGATTTTACGCATATCCTGAATGAATTGCTTCGCGATGTCTTCAATCCGCAGGGAGGAGAGCTGGTTGTCATCCATCTTTGGTAGCCCAAAAATGCTGAGTCCGTAAACAGGTTGTTCAGAACCGAGAAAAGTTGCTAATGATTTTGCAGCACCGATTGAGTTTGTGAAAAATAGAGGCGGTTTTGAACCATTGGGTTGAATCGGCACTAATGAGGAGTAAGACACTGACTCTTCTGGCTGAAAAGGAAGGTTAACTATCTTCTTAACACCTGTTGTTAGCTGTTTAGAAGATCCCGCAGTTTCACTTTCAGGAAGTTCTGCCTGGGCTTTATTGATGCAAGCCTGTAATTCCTCAGCCAAGATACTTACAGATGGTTCGTTGAGGACTATATCTGTGTGAGCGCCAGGAATATGATGAACCTCTACCCCTTCACCAGCGAGTTTTTCCCAGCCTAAGTCAGGTAAATGGTAGGTTATGGGTAACTGCTTGCTGGCTCGGAAGAGGGTGACTCGACCTGGGTAGACTTGTGGTATGTAGGGATTCACTTTCTGACTATTGATACTTGAGTAGAATTCCTGGAGACTTGGGTAAAACTTGGCAGGAATTTTCTGAATAGTTTTGGCAAGCAGCTTTATTCGTCGCACCAGTCGCGTTAGCAGGTAGGTCAGTTTTTCTTGAGGTTCGAGGCGTAAAAAGTAGCCATAGTGAAGAGAAATCCGAGAACGGAGTGATAAGGGGAAGGGAGCAAAGGCATCAAATAAGGCAAGCAGAGCCACCTGTTCTCCTTGGGCGACGAGTTGTTGAGCCATCTCAAAGGCAATCACACCGCCAATGCAGAAACCTCCCAGCAAATAAGGACCAGATGGTTGGATAGCCTGAATCTCTTTGATGTAGTGAGCCGCCGTGTCTTCAATCTGAGTGAATGGAATTTGTTTTCCATCCCGTACTGGGGCTTGTAGCCCGTAAAAAGGTTGCTCTGGATTCAGATGAGGTATTAAATGGCGGTAGAAGAGAACGCTGCCATCATTGGTATGGACGCCAAAGAAAGGCTGTTTGACACCGTTGGGTTGAATCGCGACTAGGGCTTGCCAAGGTGGTGACCATTTTAAGGTCTGTTGTGGTTCTAATTTATCCTGGGGAGTGACAAAACGGTTTGCCGATTCTGTTTTGATTGAGTTGGTGCTTTGAGTTGAAATTTCCGTTTGAGCCTTATCTATACAAGACCTCATTTTTTCGGCGAGAATCTGGAGCTGCGGTTCGGAGAGTATGCTTCCGAAATAGCCAGGGATTTTGTGTATCTCTACCCCGCCAGCAGATAGCTGGCTCCAGCCCATGTCATGACCACAGTAGCGTTCTCCAATCAGTCTACTCGACCGAAAGAGGGTTACTGGCTCTGGGTAAACTTGGGGGAGATAGTTTCTTAGGAGTTGTCCGTTAAGCTCTTCGGCATGAAAATATTGGAGCGATGGAGGCAAGGAATGCCTTCTGCGTAAGGAAAACTTGTAGGCAATCTGGTTAAATCGGCTCTTTACTCTTTCTACAACATAGATTAGTTTCTCTTTCAAGCAGAGCTGTGAAAAGTTACTTAAATGAAAAGTGATTCTATAAAATAAAGCTTCATAAGGAAGTAATGGGCGATTGAATGACGATTTAGGAGCGTAGCTATCAAATAAGGCTACAAGAGCTACTTTATGACCTTGCTTACGGAGCTGGTTAGCTATCTCGAAAGCCACTGTACCACCAAAACAAAGTCCTGCCAGTAAATATGAACCATTTGGTTGAATGGTAAGTATTTCTTTAATATAGTGAGCGGCTAACTCTTCAATACTACTGTATAAGGAGGTCTGTCTTTTATCGAGTCCTTGCTGTTGTAGTCCGTAAACTGGCTGGTCTGATCCCAAAAGACTTGCCAAATTAGCAAAGCCCAAATTACACCCGACTGCGCCGCCTGAAGGTAGAAAGAATAAAGGTGGTTTGGAACCGCCTGTTTGAATTGGTACTAGGGAAGACCAAGAGGCTGAGCATCCTGACTGACGTAAGATGTTGGCGAGTTCTTCTATAGTGGCGGCTTGGAATAGGGTGGCTAGGGGTAGAGTTTTGCCAAATGTTTTCTCGATTTGGTCAAATAGGCGCACGGCTATTAGGGAATGTCCGCCGAGGTCAAAGAAGTTATCGTTAACGCTGATGGGCTTTTTGCCTAAAACCTTTTCCCAAATCTGGGTGAGTTGGAGTTCTAAGTCATCGCGGGGGGCGACCCAGGTTTTTTCCGACTCTTGCTTGATGAGTGTATTGACTCGTTTGATTATGGCATCAAATTCACCGGCTTCTAGGCTCTGTTTAAGTTGCAAGCGTTGGATTTTTCCTGTTGAGGTTCTGGGAATTGTCGCTTTCTCAATGGGGATTATGTAATTGGGATTTATTCCCAATGTTTGCGTGACTTTTCCGCGAATTTGTTTGGTCAATTGGGCTAATTGACTGGGTTCAGTAATAAGGGTGTGGAAAAAGATAGCTAACTCGTCGGTGTTGCTGTCTTGTTGTCGGATGGCACAGGCAACTGTGTAAGCAGGTTCTACGCCTTCAACTTCTTCGACGACTAATTCAATTTCGTGGCAGGAAAAATTGCGTGCATTGATTATGATTGTTTCTTTTTCACGTCCTGTAACTGTTAATTTTCCATCTTGCAGAAAGCCTAAATCTCCGGTGTTAATCCAGCCGTCTTCGGTGAATAGCTGACGAGTCAGTTCAGGCGCTTTATAATAGCCTGATGTCATTGATGATCCTGTAACTTGAATTCGTCCTATCTGACCTTCTTTGAGGATACTGCCCTGTTGATCCACTATTCTAATAGAGTGTCCTCTTGTTGGCTCTCCGATTTCGACAAAGCGATCGCTATCTGAAGTGGTGGTTAGAGAGAAACCTTCTCGACTAAAAGCAATGGGTCCACACTCAGTCATTCCGTAGGCGGGGCTTAAAACATTAGGATTAAGATTATATCTACTCAATATCTCTATAAAACTTCGGGCGGTTTTTGCAACAATAGGTTCAGCACCAATGCCTATTTTTTGTACAGAGGAAAAGTCCCAATCTCTGGGATGATGTATTTTCAGTTGCTCAAAAATACGGGCTAAGATAAAGTTAGTTGTTTGGGCATGGGTTACTCGATGGTGACTTAGGGTGTCGAGCCATAATAAAGGATTGCGAATTAGAAGTTCTACAGGTAAATATATGTTTTTTTGAAACCCGTTGGGCATTGTGGTTAAGATTCCGCTAATGCTTTCAAGAGGAAACCAACTCAAAAGAATTTTTGCTGGGGAATCGTTATTTTGGTTGATTGCGTTTTTCAGGAAGCGATAGATAAAAGTGCAACTGTTTATTTCAATTAACTTGGGTTTACCTGTGGTGCCAGAACTCGGTAGCAGTAACGCTAGTTCATCGGGTTGCAGTTGGTGTAATCTCGTATCTGAACTATGGGTTTCAATTTCTTCAATTGTGGCTATTTTTACATTTTTTTTGCCATGTAACTGTAAACCCGCATAAATTTGTGATGCTAGTTTTGAGGTACTTAGTATTGTCGGATAGTCTAGTTGTTGCCAAATGTTGTGTAGTTTTGATAGGGCTTGATTGAGTTTGGAGTAGTCGGAGGCGATGGACACTGGCACTGGCACAAAACCACCCATGATGCAGCTCCAAAGGATAGGAGCAAAATCTTGACTGGTGTCTACTTGTAAAACAAGAGGGTGTCCTGGTTGCAAATCAAATGCTCGGAGCCCACCTAGTATCCTTTTAGCACGTTCCCCAATTTTGGCATAAGTCTGTACGACGGCACTGCCATCTAATTGGATGAAGATAAGTTCGTTTTCAGGGTTCAGTTCTACTGCTTGCTTTAAAGCTTCGGCTGGAGTAAGAGGTGTCTCGACACTTTCTGAAACTGTAGAACCCTGAGAAATCGAGAGCTTTGTAGCCACTGAAAAATCTGGGGAATTATTAAGTGGTACTGTATTGTCAAAACTTGGTGTGTTTTTCATCGCTATAGGCTTATTGGATGAATCAGCTAACATTTAGCACAAAATGACTTCTTGAAGAATTCTAAACTGTTAAGCATTTAATTTTTATGTCCAAAGGTATTGCCATATAAACTCGGATCGGATTGTACCCAATTTGCATGATCAACAGATGATTAGTTCATAGCATTTCCCCAACCACCTCCTCTAGAAAAAAGTTTTGATATCCTGTGCAATTATATTAGCACCATTTTCTAAAAAAATCCATTGTTCTGGTAAAGTTGTACCGGCGTAATTTGCCTGTTTTGCAACTTGTTTGAAAGCATCCTGAAAACCAGAATCGGTCAGCTTGCTCGTATTAAGATCCGTTATCTTAACCACGCCGATATCCTCTGGCATACCGGGTACAATCTCAGAATATTCCCGATCCAAAAAAAACCAAACTTCATGTAGCTCATTTCCAAATTCACGAACCATATTTCTGACGTTCAAAGCCTGAGAATAGTTTTGTGGTGGCAACGGTGCTGTTTTTACACGCATTTTCCCCAGTTCAAGCATTGTGGTCAGTCCTGGAGATGTCCAGACAAATTTCGCGTTTCTGATAGCAGAGATAGCCTTCCCATGTGAAAGAGACCTAGAATCAAATTCACTAAGAATCTGCGGAAAGCTGTTTTTAGCGGATTCACTCATTAGAAATAGAGGCGATTCTATATTCATATTCTTTATAATTTGAGTGATTCCCTCAAGATATATCTTGGTTGTATTTAGGTTTATCGGGTTTAGCAACCCTCCAAGATGCACAATATTGCGTCCAATATAGTTAGAATCATCTTGAGATTTTGTATAGTTAGAATCATCTTGAGATTTTATGTTGATGATCGCTGCTACAGACTTAATGTTTTTCACTCCGATTTTAAGTAAATTTTCATAAGCACCAAATAAATCTTGGATATAATACCTCTTGACATTTTCTATATTTGGAAATGTGGCAAAGTCATCTTTACTCCACATAAAACCTAAACTATCCACAAAGAAAACGGGTACATATGGCACTAGACGATCAGCCCACTCATTATCCATAATAACAATAGCTCCATCAATCCTTCTTATTAGTTCTCTGAAAAAAGGCTTATTCTCATTATCACCTGAGATATCAAGGATATGCACCTTCATGCCTTGACGCCTCATAAACTCAAGACTTATACCTCTCCCCCAAAAGTGCCATTCGACATCCATTATTTCGTTGATAGCTTGGGCAATCGCGAAAGCCTTGCTAACAGGACCAAACCCAAAGGGTATCGCATATAAACCTAATTTAATTGTCATCTTGCAAATCCTCGAACGAATAATTAATTACTCAAGAGTTCAATTTTTCGGATTTTTTTCATTTGTCGGTGATGTAGTTCTTTGTACCTCAAATTGAAGGGTGTAGGCTGGGTTATAAAATTTCAGATAAGTGCGTTGTACCAGAAGACATCCAGCAGTTTATAAACGGACATTTTTTTATCAATATTATTTGGGTCATCAAGATCTAGGTACTTCAATAGCTCGTGAAAAGCACCCACATCAATATTTCTTCTTAGGCTGCCTTCAAGGGATGCTAAATCACGAAATCGATCAGCGATACCAGCTTTTCCCCAATCAATTAACAACCAAGTTCCATCTGTTTGAACAAGAATATTTGGGAGGCATAAATCCCCATGGGAAAGTACGTTAAATTTACGCAATTCAAGATTTGCTTTCACTTGATGATAGGCAGTTATAGGAGATTTTACCCCAGAATCCTGCTCAAATCCAATTGTGTCAATGCGTCCCTGCTCAAGAAGGAGTGCAACATCCTGAAGTTCTTCTTCAACCCCTTGTGAGGGCAGGAGCAATTGCAGAATATCTGCGCTATTCCAAAGTGTATGGAGAACTTCGGCAATAACAGAAAGCGTCTTCTCTTTTTCCCAAGATTGACACATTTCGTGGAGAGGTACGCCCGGTGCTCTTTGAAGCACAAGCTGAGTTACAATACCATCATCCTGAAAATCGAGAACATCAGGTATGGGTACTCGCCCCTTAAGCGCAACTAAATTGCGAAATTCTCGCTGAAGTTCAAGACGCTCAAATTGCCTCGCTGTTTTCAAGAATGCCTCAGTCCCATTAGGGGTCTTCAGGTATGTGATTGATCCCCCCAAGCGAGTCGCTTGGGTGGACAGAATTTCTGAACCCTGCATAGACAGCGGTATCGGAGCCGACAAAGAGTTTATATTTCTCTGATTCATATTGATCTTCCAATCCCAATAATTTCACTCGGCACAGAGATCATGCGTTCAGGAGGCATGATCTCAGCTGCCAAATCGGCTGAGATCAACGATCCATTACGGCTCCATAAAAGGAATCCGTAAGGCGTAATCTTACCATGGAATCCATAAAAGAATTCATCGACACCTGGTAACACCGAACCCTCTAGATCCAAAGAGCAATCCATCCCACCCAAAAAACACTCTCGAGCAGCTGCGTCCACGAGTGCTGTAGATACCCCTCGGACTTTGTTTTTTAACGACCATGTATGTAAAAGGTAGTGTGTTTTTCCATCCATCGCTACGAAAGACTGACCTACCAGTTCATTTTTATGGAAAGCGCTCCAATAATAGCCCTCACCCGTTTCGAGAAGTGAACGAGCAAACTCTGCACGTCGTTGAATACCCAAATCACCTTCGTTTGTCACTGCACGCTCGAAAAAAAAACCATCGGGCATTTGTGATCGCTCTAACTGAAGATTTAACTTAGCATGACGCAATTGATTGGAAATCTTTGGGGGTAAAGGACGCACAGCCCAACTCGCGTCAAGCGTATGGGTATGACGCCACTCAACCAGTACACCATGATTTTGAAGAATAGAGATATCAAATAGATTAGGAGATAGCGGCAATGCGATAAATTCAACATGGCGGGTTAGTTCTAAAAACAATAATTCCATAGTAAACCGACGTGCCAGACTTGTTGCTCCAAACAATATAGGTGCTGCGTACGGAAGGAGCCGATATGAGCGTTTTGCCATCTTTTTTCCATTTGCAGCAGTCATAATTGGAATTGTCCAGGCTCCATTGATAACACCGCCACGTAAGGCGACTAAGTAAAGGGAATTCTCGTAGAATGTGCAATTTTTAGGACGCACCCAAATCGGCACTACCCTATTTTCTAATAGGTCACTGAAAGTGGCTAAGTCTACAGTTTTGACGGTAACAGATTTCATGAGATTTTTTCAATAAGGTATGGGCGCAAAGATGTCATAACAGCACAGATTTTTGAAATATCCTCGTTTTTCATGTTTGGCGGGGTTGGTAATATCCGAACACGTGATGCAACTGCTTCTGCCGTTAGACAGCGCTGGAACATCGGAGATTTGTAAATTTCTGGAGCGTAACACTGATAAAATGTCTTAGGCCAGATCGGTTTTAGAAGCACAGCATTGTCTCGAGCGTACTTCTCTGCTTGATTCGCAGCAACTTCATCAGCAAATAAAAATGTAGCGACCTGACCAAGATCGAGCGAGCACATTGGTGCCCATTCTTTGATACCATGAGCAGATAGCTCAACCAATAGCTGAGACTTCCCTTCTGCTAAATTTTGAAGTAGAGCGTCTAACTTTTCTAGTTGCCCTCTCAATAGCGAGGCTTGGATTTCAGTGAGTCTAAGATTTTCACCTGGCGTTTGGATCACCCAATCCGGTTCGGGGAAACCAGATTCTGTCCTTGATATGCCATGATCAATGTACTGGCGAATTTTGCACATAAGGTCAGTATCCTCAGCAACAATACATCCTCCCTCTCCACAAGAAATCAACTTATTCTGCTGAAAACTGAATACCGCCGCAGCACCTTGATGTCCAGCACTAACTTTTCCCGTTCTTGCTGCAAATGATTGACAGGCATCCTCTATTAAGACGACCTTATGCTCATCGCACAGTCTTTTGACTTGCGTCAAGTCGAAACAACGTCCTGGCCAATGTACTGCAATAACAGCAGCAGGCTTATGACCGAGTACCTCAGTTAAATGACGGAGAGATATGTTTGTTTCTGGATCAAAATCGACAGGAACTGGCTGTGCGCCAACTGAGTAAACCGCACTCGCAGTGGCAATAAAGGTGAAAGCATTTACTGCAACGAAATCGCTATAACCAACACCAAGAGCTTTAAGAGTAGCCCTTATCCCAGCAGTTCCACTACTGACTAAAAGAGCAGATCTCCCTTGAATCCTGGAAGAAATTAGATTCTCTACAATAGTACAATTGCTTGCTCCAGAACTATACCGAAACATATCTCTACTGCGGATGACATCAAGCACATGCATGAGATCATTTTCTTTAATAAACCTCACACCATATTCATTCGGATTGCAGAACGTCATGCTAGATCTCCAATAGTGTGTATGTTTTGAACTCAACCGAAAAAACTATCAACAAAGTTTTCCCAACGTTTCTCATTCTCCGGATCTGGGTAGAGAAGAACGTATAGCTTCCTACATGTTTCAACAGCAAGGGAAATGCGGATTCCCCCAATAAAGGGTATTTCGTATGGCTCAGTTTCATGGGGTATCTGATAAGTAAGTCCGACGTAGTGTGCACACCTGATAAAATATTGCATATTTGCGAATGTATTAAATAAAATTGGAATTCGACACCATGTCGGCTGATCACCTTGTGCTTTAGACCATAGTTCACTCCCACTATTAGCTCCCAATGATTGCTCAACCGTGCTAGCAAAATGCTTTCTAGAGTATAGACTTGCATCAGCAATATCGGTAGCTCGATTGAGCTCCTCAATTGCTGGACAAGGTAATGCGTAAGGGATCGGTTGATTTTGTCGTACGAATTGTACCTGGCGTGAAAGGTCAAATATTTTCAGTCTTTCGAGTTCGTTGCAAAATACAGCGCCGCCAAATCCTAATGAAAGCGGCTTAGAGGCTCCGAACGAGGTAACCACCACGTCACTATGTATTCCAACTGATTCTCCGCCTGAAAGAAGCCTCCAAGCTTGGGCATAGTCCTCAATTATTGAAATACGGTTAGGAAGAATTTGTCTTATATGCCCGACGTTTACAGGTAAACCTAAATGATGAACCGCAATACATACAGAGATTCCTTCAACGGTATTGCTAGTACTTCCCAACTCTGCAATGGGCTGTTCTGACAGAGCTTCTATCGCCTTCTTTATTTCATATGCGCGAATAACAAGATTTTCTCCTACATCCAAAAACACTGGATATAAACCAGCCCTGCGGACTGCATAACCAATCTTCCAACACGCATTACTTGGGATAAGCACACCTGATCCAAGGGGAGGATTCAACAAACGCAGTGCAGACTCTATTGCCAACATTCCAGATGGCACGAAAATGCCATAACGTTTGCCGTAGAGCCTGCAAAACCAGTCCGGCAGCATCATATCCATCCTAAAACCCCAAAGGATTTGCGTGAAGGTCAATTGCTCCTTCACCGAGAGCCGCGTTAATTGGTTCGCAGCCCAGACAGTGTGAAGGACCAAATTTTTTCAACCATGTACGCGGTTGACGCAAACCACTTGACAAAACAGATTCCTGAGACCAATCGGTCGCTAGTTCAGCACCATCTGTTCGGTGTGGCACACAATTACACGGGAAAACAACTCCTTCTTTCGGCGTGTAATACCGCACGAGATCCACAAGAGAGCAAGATTTCCTTGGGGTCATCGGGCGCTTTTCTTTCCAATTTCTGCGGATCTCATCGCCATCGCGCCCTGCCCAGTTCAAGCTGTACCCTAAAAATTTAAGTTTGCCAGGATTTTCCTTCACATGTTGCTTGAAATTTTCAAACTCATGCACAAGCTCATCTACCGACAATTCTCCCCACGCACTATCATTGCGCTTAAGAGGAATAATAGACCACTGCCTAACGCCAAGTTTAAGCAAATTATCGTAGATTTCCTTTAAGTCTTTTAGATTATGTTTCCCAACGACTGTGTTGACACGAATTATTGTGCTGGGTGACGTGTGCTGTAACAGTTGCAGCCCTTCACAGATTTTGCTATAAAGTCCGGGTAGCTTGCGATAACGATCATGCTTCGTAGAGTTTGAGCCATCGATACTCACTATAACTTGATTCAGAATTCCTCCCGCGAGGGTACTAACTCTATCCGGAAGATAGAATCCGTTTGTAATAATTGATGTAAGCACATTTTCTTTCTTAAGAATAGACAGTATGTCTGGTAAATCTGGCAGTATCAAGGGTTCACCACCCGTCAGTCGCACAACTTTAATTTTTGAATTGCCAATTACGATAGCAAGTCTCTGAGCATCGTCCTGACTAAACCTGTATGAGTCTTTTGAGAAGGCAAAATTGCACATAAAGCATCCAGCATTGCACGCCTCAAGAACACGAACTATGAGTATTCTCGGCTCTGTTTCCAATTTAGAAATAAAATCTATCTTATTGGTAAAGTTGTCTTGTTCCATGTCCGCTCCAAGCATTCGCTATCAATCGTTTATCATGTTCCAGTCGTTCTGAGCGCAAGTCCTGTAAATCTTGCACATGTGAGGGCCAAGCGAAATCGATGCGAGATCTATCATGACCAATATCACAAATAGTCACTTTCAGGCTGTCAGAACTCCCATAGAGGTCAATATAGTCAATATTCTTATCACACCAGCAATCAGACAGATCTTGCGTTAACAGATAAAATCCAGGTGACAATCTTCTATGCTTTTCAGAAAATGACCACTTTAAAGCATAAACAATTGAATCAATTCTGTAGTCAAATCTGTATGATATAGGTGTTCCTTCCAAAGTAGCTACACGAATGATTGCGTTTGGTGATTCAGCTAATGCTCCATAAATATCTGCTTGATCACGTGAAAACATGTCTTGGTTAAGCTCAGCCTTCCAGGAGTTTTTTTCAATGTATTCAATGCAAAGCATTGAGTCATTTTTAGTCATCTGTGTAACTTCTGCATTAGAATTTTGAAAACGCCTAATCCTACGCCGAGCTCTCGATCCAATTCGCTCCGTAGCTCTTTCAACAAGTCCTTTACTAAGTGATTTAGCAGTAATTATCGGGCTTGGTAATCGTTTCCAATATGCTGCCCCTACTTTAGATAGCATTACCTCTGCTGGGTCTCCTGTATAAACTAACGGAAAGTAAAGAGGCTTATGGAGCGCAGACGAGAGCGCATCTAAATTTTCCCTGAACAATGTTACACTAAGGTTTCCAACTTCTCCTACAAAAGGAGATCCTAAGATTACGCATTCCGCATAGGGACGATTATGGTGCAACTTGAATAAGGTGAAGGTCGCTTCATAATCGTCCTCAATTATTGCGAACTGCATGTCCGAACGCCGAGAAAGTCTTAACCATAGATATGGATCATGCAGAGGAACCTTGTAGTAGTACTTTGAAACAAGTTTTTTAGGTATCTCATACAAATCGCTAGTAATTCTGACACTCATGGTAATACACCCCATATTCCGTTTAGCTGGATAATTCGAGCAAAGGTTCCATCGTTGTGAAATTCAAACAAAGACACCCGTCCCTCACCAAGTGAAAACTTACGGACGCTACTAATATCAAGTCCCAACATTTCACATAAAAGCCAACTATGAGGACCACCATGAGAAATAAATACGATTCTGTCCTTTGACATTTGCACATGCTCAGTCACTGCCTGTATAACCCGGGTACGAGCTTGATCAAAAGTCTCCTCTTCTGGAAGTTCCAAGTTCTCACTTTCATTAGAAATTCGACTAAGTGTTTCCTTTCCATATATTTCAGCAATCTCATAAATCGTTTTACCAAACAGAGAAGGAAAGACACGTTCACGCAACCTAGCATCTTGAACATATGGTCGTGTCATGAATGGCGATAAAATCTTGGCAGTCTCTATACAACGACGTACAGGAGAAACAATAATGTTATTTGGAGCAAATCGCCGTAAAAGGGGAATAAGTTTTATGATCTGCAATTTCCCCTTCAAAGTCAATGTCACATCTCTTTCATTCATATATATACCAGGATGTCTGAGTACAGATCCATGACGCATAAATACTACTTTTTTCATTTAGAAATCACTCTTGTTTCAACTATTTTTCAACTAAATAATCTTCTAGCACTAGGAAATCTAGATTAGAAGTAAATAGAGCCATAACAGCATCAAGAGGTTGCTCTATAATGGGCTTTCCTCTCAAGTTGAAAGATGTATTTATAATTACTGGTATTCCTGATATTTTCTCAAACTCATCTACTAGAGTGTAAATAAAATAATTGGATTTACGGCTGACAACCTGTACTCGTGAAGTTCCATCTACATGAACGACAGATGGAATACTCTTTGTGGTCTCAGGCAATGCATTACAACAAAAAAGCATATAAGGATCTTTTTTCCCGACAAAGAATCTATCAAAAGCGTTACATTTAACAATAGGTGCAATTGGTCTAAAGCCTTCACGCGACTTTATTTCATTGATGCGTTGAAGCATTTTGGGGTCTCTATTTGTCTCATTATATATTCGTCCGTTCGCTACACAGTTTAGAGCAACTCCACCAGCCATGCAAATATTTTTTTATCCTGTTTCTTTTTGATAGTAGTGCAGGAGATTAATTAATATTTTTTCTAAAATTACTTGCAATGTCTTCGCGATATCACAATGATAACCATTAATATTTTTTGATGCTTTACGAGGAAATCCAAGTATCTCTTTTACTTTTAAAAAAATTTTGTTTAAGGAGCTTGTAATTCCCTTTGTCATCATAAACAATAAATTCTCTAAATTTCTGCTCGTATTTAGCTTTTCCATATGCTAACAGTCCCATCACTTTATATTCATCCATGTAAGCATTGAATCCCAAAAATTTGGTAATAAAAGAATATAAATAACCTAATGAATTTGGGATATTAAATTTCTTCAAGGAAATAATTTTATTATTATCTCCTAAGTAAAGTTGAGTAGAGGAATCTTCTCCACTGCCATCAACCACAAGAATCAAACTCTCTTCAAAACCAGAACAGTAAAAGGCAGACGCAGCATGGCAAAGGTGATGATTGAAACTTATAAATGGCTTGCTTGAAAGAGAACCTATGGGAAGATGTTCCCTCATTGAGCAGAGCAAATCATATCTGCCTGTCAATGCACGTTTAGAGTTTAACAAACCCCAAAAAGCACTTATCTCATCAATAAAAGGCGTTTTCTTTTGTCCAGTCAAGCTTCTAATACTATCCAAACAATGAAGCCATTTGTTGTAAGAATAACCAATCATATCTATGTCATAAGCTGTCATTCCTAGATACTCTAAACCACTGTAAATAGATTTGAAGGGTATGTATACGTTTGAATAAGGTGTATAACGTTTCCCCCCTTTTATACCCGTATGTCTTTCTTCCTCGATAGCAAATAATAATTGACCATTGCTCACAATTGCAATCGATGGGTGTTCAAAAAAACTATTAATTCCTAATATATTCATAAATTCACCTTTATTAGCTACGGGATTCCTTTTTACAGATTAGCATTAATATCAGTAATGAACTTTTCTGATATCTTCATGTAGTCCTTAATCAATTGAACTATGAAGTCAGCATTAAACAAATCAGTTTTGTAGTTAAAGATACCAGACAAACCTTCAGAACTTGCTTTCATGCTCAGCAAAAGAGGATACTTTGCTATACCAGAATCTATATTCGTATATCTTGACTGAATATTTGGAATTGATAATGGTGGGTAGTTTTCATACTGAAGAGTAAACCTTACTTGTAGTTGCAGAAGTTCCATATAATTTTCGTCCCATATAGGTTGTTCTGGATCGACAAGTGCGAAAGGCAACTCCTGATGTGAATAAGCTCCTAGAACTACTTCCTGAACTCGATTTAGTAATTCCTTATAAGTAAGATTTCCCGATAAATTAGTGCATAGAATTTGAACATTCGTAAAAAATCCAATTACTCCCTGAAAATCTTTATTACTACGGTTAGAAAAGAATGAAGCTACGAGAATGTTTTCTTTTCCTGTATACTGATGCAATAGCAGTTTAAAAACTGCTAGAAGTGTCATAAATAGTGTTACACCTTCAGTTTGGCTAAGATTTTTTAATCTCTTATAGAGTAAGTTTGAAAATGTAAATTGTTGGCATGCACCTTTACAAGAACCCTTAATAGTTTGTCTTTTTAATCCAAATTTTTC
The DNA here is from genome assembly GCA_937127375.1 of uncultured Coleofasciculus sp. Classification (GTDB taxonomy): domain Bacteria; phylum Cyanobacteriota; class Cyanobacteriia; order Cyanobacteriales; family Coleofasciculaceae; genus Coleofasciculus. The sequence goes on from CAKZMA010000939.1 coordinate 15,255, forward strand.
TATTAAGGGTAAAGATAGTGAAGCTTTATCTAGCTGTTGTCTCCAATAGTCAAGTAGTTTCTGAAAATATTTACCTTTTAAACGTTTTTGCTGCCAAAGGGCAAAGTCTGCATATTGTCTAGAGAGTTCTGGCAGTGGAGAAGGTTGCCGAGCTGAAAACGCCTGATAAATTACTGATATTTCTTTGAGCAAAATACTCAATGACCAGCCATCAAATATGATATGATCAACAACAAGTAGAAGGATATTTTCTTGTTCACTCAGGCAAAATAGTTTCAATCGTATGAGTGGATCTTTGGATATATCGAAGGGTCTTTGAAATTCTTGAGCAATATACTGATTGACCCGCTCCTCTCGGTCATTCTTTGAAAGATTACTTAACTCCAAAACTGGTAGGGACAGAATTAGCTCTTTTCTAATAATTTGAGTTGGATGTCCATCTATAGCGATAATGTTAGTTCGTAAAGCTTCATGCCGACGTACAATTTCGTTAAAGGTTTGCTCCAAAGTTACTACATTAAGTTGACCTGTTAAACGTATGGCTACAAAAGGATTGGTAACGATCCTTTTAGCATTAGATACCTGGCGAGACCAGCGTCGTTGTTGTGTGAAAGACAGAGGCAAATTATTTTTCGGTAAGTTTGGACTGGGAACCATCAGTAAGACTTTTGAAGCCTTCTGCAATCCATCAATATGATCTGCAATTTTCTCAATAGTAGGCTTTTCCAATAGGCTGCGCAAAGATAGCTCACAGTGAAAAAGTTCACTTATTTTGAACAGTAATTGAGTGGTTAAAAGTGAGTGTCCCCCGATCTCAAAGAAATTGTCCTGAACACTAACTTGCTCCAAACCCAATATATCCGCCCAAATAGCAACTAAAACCTCTTCTGTGGGAGTACGGGGTGGTACAAAGCAGGTATCGAGGCTGCGGCAGGAAGAATCCGGGAGAGGCAAGGCATGACGGTCTATTTTCCCATTGGGGGTTAGGGGCATAGCCTCCAACATGATAAAAGCTGTAGGCATCATATAATCAGGTAACTTCCGCTTGAGAAAGCGGCGTATTTCACTGGTGTCAACAGTCTGTTCAGTGGGAATGATATAGGCGACTAGACGCTTGTCGCCAGGGATATCTTCTCTGGCAATGACCACACTCTCCCGTACTACTGGATGTTGCCCTAATACAGTTTCAATTTCACCCAGCTCAATACGAAAGCCACGAATCTTCACCTGATTATCAATCCGACCGATAAACTCAATGTTACCGTCAGGTAAATAGCGACCTAAGTCTCCTGTTTTGTAGAGCCTTGCTCCAGGTTCATCGCTAAAGGGATTGGGAATAAATTTCTCAGCCGTTAATTCGGGTCGATTCAGATAGCCTCCTGCTAAACCTGCACCACCTATATGTAATTCACCGGGTACACCAATCGGTACAGGTTGGAGATGAGTATTAAGTATATATGCCACTGTATTTTGGACAGGTATGCCAATTGGAGTATTGCGGTTACTTACAATCTCAGTGTTGACAGAATATAATGCGGTGCAAATCGTAGTTTCACTAGGTCCATAACCGTTAATGACTTGCAAATTAGGAATTTTATCGCCAATTCGTACCAATAATTGCTCCGGAATTGGCTCTACTCCAACGAGTAACCTTCGCCAAGAAACCTTTTCTGATTCTTGTTCTAACCAATCCGCCATTTCGTTCAGCATAAATGGAGGAATATAGATACTGCTAATCTGGTTAGCCTTTAGCCATTCAGCATGAGATTTGGCATCAAGACGGACACGCTCTGGAACAATGAACAATGACCCACCACTCAACAGGGATGAAAAAATTTCATAGACTGACACATCAAAACTAATTACAGTCCACAAACTACATCTATCTCCGACAGAAAGAGACTTCCGCTCTTGAAAATCAGTTAATAAATTAACAACTCCAATATGCTTACAACAAATTCCTTTAGGCTTTCCTGTAGTCCCTGAAGTATAAATGATATAAGCTAAGTTGTCTGAATTAATATCATTTCTAAGATTTTCTTGGCTCTGTTCTGCAATACTTCTCCAATCTTTATCCAAATCAACAACGCGCACTTGGTGTATGGATAACTTCTCAACTAATTGACCCTGAGTAAGCAGCACTGGCGTAGCAGAGTCTTCAAACATAAATATCAAACGCTCTTGGGGATAGCTTGGATCTAGTGGAATGTAAGCACCACCAGCCTTGAGAATACCGAGAATGCCTACAATCATCAAGGGCGATCGCTCCACGCAAATCCCCACCAGCACCTCTGGTTCTACACCCAACTTTTGCAAATAGTGGGCTAACTGATTCGCCCTCCCATTCAACTCCTTATAAGTCAACTGTTGGTCTTCAAACACCACAGCTACTGCATCAGGAGTTTGCTCAACTTGTTCCTCAAACAACTGATGAATACACTTATCTTGAGGAAACTCGGCTTGAGTATCATTCCACTCCACCAGTAACTGATGTCGCTCGGCTTCCGTCAATAGGGACAATTCCGAAACTCGCTGTTGAGGGTTCGTGACAATCCCCTCCAGTAAAGTCTGAAAATGCCCACTCATCCGACCTATTGTTGCTGCATCAAATAGGTCTGTGTTGTACTGCCATACTCCTTTTAACCCTTGCTCCGTTTCTTCCATCAATAGAGTCAAATCAAACTTGGCTACGGTATTCTCTATCTCTAAAGGAATTAGATTTAAATCAGGCAACGCTAACTTTTCCTGCGGCGTATTCTGCAATACGAACATGACCTGAAATAGAGGGCTGTGGCTCAGAGACCTCTCCGGCTGCAACGCTTCTACCACTTGCTCAAACGGCACATCCTGATGACCATAGGCATCCAAAGCCACCTGTCGTACCTGTTCCAACAGTTCTTGGAACGTAGGCTCTCCCACCAGATTCGTGCGTAATACCAAAGTGTTGACAAAAAAGCCAATCAAAGACTCTGTTTCAATCCGATTGCGATTGGCAATCGGAGAACCAACAACAATATCTTCCTGCCCACTGTAACGATACAACAAGACCACAAAAGCGCCTAACAAAGCCATGAACAGAGTCACCTCTGCTTTCTGAGTTAGGGTTTTTAACTCCTGAGTCAGTTCGGCATTTAGCTCAAAAGACTCGCTACGTCCTTGAAAAGTCTGTACTGGAGGACGAGGGCGGTCAGTTGGCAGTTCTAACAACGGTGGAATCCCTTGCAGTTGTTGCTGCCAATAGTTGAGTTGACGTTCAAGCACTTCTCCACTCAGCCATTGTCGCTGCCAATCAGTGAAATCTGCATATTGGATGGACAGGGGAGATAGGGGAGAAGCCTCTCCTCTGGAGAATGCTGTATAAAGCCGGGAAAACTCTTGCAGGAAAATCCCGATTGACCAACCATCAGAAACAATGTGGTGCATCGTCACCAACAGGACATGAGACTCTTCACCCAACTGTAGTAGCGTGACACGCAACAGCGGACTCTTGACCAAATCGAACGATCGCAGTGCTTCTTCTTTGCCTAATCGTCTTACTTCAGCCGCCTGCTCCTGTTCTGCTAATCCTCGCAAGTCCACTACTGACAAGTTTCCTGTCCAGGTTGAGCCAATCACCTGAACCGGAGAGCCATTAACTCTCTCAAAGGTTGTGCGTAGCACCTGATGACGCTGCAAAACTTCCTGAATTGCCCTGTCTAAAGCAACTCTGTCCAGTTTACCCATCAGACGTAGGGCTAGGGGAATGTTATAAATTCCCCTGGCTTCTTCTAACTGCTCAATAAACCACAATCGTTGTTGGGCAAAAGAAAGGGGTATCTCCCCCTCTCGTGACACAGGAACAATGGCTGGTGGGAGCAGACTTGGGGTTTGACTGCGATTAGCCTCAATCAACTCACCTAACTCAGCTAGAGTAGGTGCTTCAAATAAGCAACGTACTGGTAACTCCACCGAAAAGGTTTCCCGCAATCGCGAGATAACTTGAGTGGCTAAAAGAGAATGTCCCCCCAACTCAAAGAAGTTATCGTAAATCCCAACTTGTTCTACTCCTAGAAGATTGCTCCAAATCGCGGCTAAGACTTCCTCTGTCGGTGTACGAGGTGAAATAAAACTAGCATCGGAGCTGAAGTTAGAGGAATCGGGACTCGGTAATGCTCTTCGATCTATTTTCCCATTCGGCGTCAGGGGCATAGCCGCCAACATGACAAAAGCTGAAGGCATCATATAATCCGGCAACTTTTGCTTGAGAACGCCACGTAGTTCCCGAACGCTAATTGTTTCTTGACTAGGAACTACATAAGCCACCAAACGTTTAGTCTCCCTCTCATCGGACTGAGCAATAACCACACAATCTTGTACGGCTTCATGTTGCCCTAATACAGTTTCAATTTCACCCAGCTCAATACGGAAACCTCGAATCTTCACCTGATTGTCAATCCGACCCAGAAACTCAATGTTTCCGTCCGGTAAATAGCGAACCCTATCTCCTGTTTTGTAGAGCCTTGCTCCAGGTTCATCGCTAAAGGGATTGGGAATAAATTTCTCAGTCGTTAAATCAGGTCGATTCAGATAGCCTCGTGCTAAACCTGCACCCCCAATATGTAATTCACCTGTAACACCAATCGGTACAGGTTGAAGCTGAGAGTCAAGAATATAAACTTGAGTATTAGCAACCGGACGACCAATGGGAGGAGCCTTTTCACCCTCCCGCTTCACTAAAGCATAAGTCGAATAAACCGTATCTTCCGAAGGACCATACAGATTAAACAGTTGCTCAATACTATCCTGTTGATAAATAAGTTGTACTAGCCGTTGAGGTAAAGCTTCCCCAGCCAAGTTAACCGTGCGGACTCCAGCCGGAATACCCTTAGCTCTTAATAACTCCGCGATCGCCGAAGGCACTGTATTAATTAATGTTACCTGATCAGCCCCAGGCAACGTTGGCAGATGCAATACATTTTCCGCCAGAATAATCGTGCCACCACAGCTTAACGGCACAAATAACTCGAACACCGAAATATCGAAGCAAAAAGACGTTGATGCTAGAACTCCAGCCAACTGTTCTGTGGTAAACACCTCTGTTGCCCAACTCAAAAGAGCCATAACACTGCGATGTTCAACGGCTACTCCTTTGGGTTTACCTGTTGAACCGGAAGTGTAGAGGACATAAGCTAAGTTGTCAGATTGAACATTCTTGGTTAAATTCTCAATACCTTCTCCTGCCAAATTCTCATGAGTATCCAGAGCAACCACTTGTGCCGAACACCGAGGAAGCCCCTCAACCAGTTTCTGTTGAGTTAATAGTAACGATACCTGAGCATCTTCCAGCATCAAAGCCAAACGCTCTTGGGGATAACTGGGATCTAAAGGTACATAAGCCCCACCCGCTTTGAGAATTCCCAGCAGTCCGATTACCATTAGAGGCGATCGCTCCACACAAATCCCCACCAATGTCTCGGATTCCACCCCCAACCTTTGTAAATAATGGGCTAATTGATTCGCCTTCGCATTCAACTCCCGATACGTTAGCTGCTCATCGGCACAAACTAGCGCGACTGCATCAGGCGTTTTCTCCACCTGTTCTTCAAACAACTGATGGATACACTTAGTCTTGGGATAATCAACCTGAGTCTCATTCCACTCCACCAACAATTGATGTCGCTCGGCTTCCGTTAATAGGGGCAGTTCAGACATTGATTGCTCTGGATTAGCCACAATCCCTGCCAACAGCGTTTGGAAATGTCCGAGCATCCGAGTAATTGTGGTTCCATCAAACAAATCACTGTTATATTCCCAAACCCCTCTCAGCCCTGATTCCTTCTCCTCTATAGCTAAGGTTAAATCAAACTTAGCCGTAACACTCTCTATCTCTAAAGGACTCAACGTTAAACCCGGAAGCTGCCAATCCTCAGATCCAGCATTCTGTAAAACAAACATCACCTGAAACAGCGGATGGTAACTCAGGTTCCGTTCCGGTTGGAGTTCCTCCACCAACTTCTCAAATGGCAAATCCTGATGCGAATAAGCCTCTAACGTAACCTGTCGTGTCCGCTTGAGTAATTCTCGGAAGCTAGGATTACCGGAAAGGTCAACTCGCAACGCTAACGTATTCACAAAAAAGCCAATCAGAGACTCAATTTCCCGGCGATTGCGACCCGCAATTGGTGTGCCAACCACAATATCGTCTTGATGACTGTAACGACTAAGAAGAGTGACAAACGCCGCTAACAACGTCATAAATAGAGTGGTTCCCGACTGATGACCCAGTTTCTTAAGCTGCTGTGTCAGCGTCCCACTCAGTTCAAATGTCTTAGTACCGCCTCGGAAGGTTTGAGAGGGAGGACGAGGGCGGTCAGTCGGCAAGTCCAACAAGGGTTGCGCTCCAGCTAATTGCCGCTGCCAATACTCAAGCTGAGTTTCCAGTACTTCCCCTTGTAACCATTGTCGCTGCCAGTGGGCAAAATCGGCATATTGGATGGGCAGGTTGGGCAAACAAGCAGATTTTCCACCAGAAAAGGCGGCATAGAAGTGGGACAACTCCCGGAAGAAGATCCCCATTGACCAACCATCCGAGACAATGTGGTGCATCGTCACCAACAGGAGATGAGAGTCCCTTGTCAACTGCAACACCATAACCCGCAGGAGTGGACAATGAGCCAAGTCAAAGGGACGCTGATTCTCCTCTTGGACTAACCGTTGTACCTCAGTAGTTTGTTCAACTTCAGACAACCCCTGCAAATTCACCCTAGAAATAGGGATGTTTACCTGGGAATGAATGACCTGGACAGCCACTCCATCCACCACAGAAAAGGTAGTACGCAGACTCTCATGGCGCTTGACAATTTCAGCAATTGACTGTTCCAGAGCAGCTTCATCCAGGGTTCCACTGAGCTGAAAGACCGATAAAATATTGTAGGTGGTGTTTTGTCCGTCTAATTGATTGAGAAACCACAATCGTTGTTGAGCAAAGGATAAAGCCAGTTCTGCTTCTCTAGAAATGGGTTGAATCGGAATTGCCGGAGATAAATTCGAGTCCTGAGAGCGAATCGTTTCAATCTGTTTACTTAAATCTGCGACTGCCGAAAAGTCAAACAAACAGCGTATTGGCAGTTCAAGGGAGAATAGCTCACCCACGCGAGAAATAACTTGAGTGGCTGTTAACGAATGCCCCCCCAACTCAAAGAAATCATCATAAATCCCCACTTGCCCTAATCCCAAAACCTCTGCCCAAATACCTGCCAATAGTTCCTCTACTGGAGTACGAGGAGCAACAAAACTCTCGGATTCCCCAACCTTTGCCCAGTCTATTTGAGGTAATGCCTTGCGGTCTACTTTACCATTGGGAGTTAACGGCAGCGCTTCTAACACCATGAAACCGGACGGTATCATGTAAGCGGGTAACTTCTGTTTAAGAAAGCGACGCAAATCATCAACGGCAATGGTGTGTCCTTGACGGGGAACGACATGGGCAACTAAACGGTTACCCCCAATATCATCGGACTGAGCAATAACCACACTATCTTGTACTGCTGGATATTGTCCCAACACCGCTTCGATTTCACCGGGTTCAATCCGGAATCCGCGAATCTTCACCTGGTTGTCAATCCGACCCAGAAACTCAATGTTCCCATCCGCTAAATAGCGAACTTTATCCCCAGTTTTGTAGAGCCTTGCTCCGGGTTCATTACTAAACGGATTGGGAATAAATTTCTCAGTCGTTAATTCTGGACGATTCAGATAGCCTCGTGCTAAACCAGCCCCTCCTATATGTAATTCCCCTGGTACACCAATTGGTACAGGTTGACGTTGAGAGTTGAGAATGTAAACCTGTGTATTGGCGATGGGGCGTCCGATAACGGATTTGAGTTGAGATACGCTGATATCACAAACCGTACTATCTACAGTGCATTCAGTCGGGCCATAAACATTGAAAAAATGGCTCTGTTTGGCTTGGCTCAAACGTTTCCACATCGATGGGTTGATTTGTTCTCCACCAACCAGTACATACTGAGGAGCAATATTACTTTCGAGTAAACCTGCTGAAATCAGCAATCCCAACTGGGATGGCGTGCAATCCAATACATCGATCTGGCGACGCTGTAGATAAGATAACAGGGCAGCTCCATCCAAGCGGAGTTCCTCTGGTATGATCTCAAGGGTGTGACCTGATACGAGCTGAATGATTTGCTTAACAGACGTATCAAATCCTAATGATCCATTCAAGCTGACTCGAAGTTGGTCTTTTTCCTGAGCCGCATAAATAGTTTGATCAAGACCCATGGCTAGATTCAGCACTGAGCCATGCTCAATCATGACTCCTTTGGGCTGTCCGGTTGTGCCTGACGTGTAGATAACGTAAGCTAAATTATCACCTTTTACGTCACTCCCCAGGTTTTCGTCAGACTCTTGAAGAATTGCCCCCCAGTCTGTATCACAACAGACGATACGAGGCTTATTCTCAGGCAACCTAGCCACCAACTTCTCTTGAGTCAACAACACTGGCATCTGTGAATCAGACAGCAAGTGAGCTAGACGCTCTTGGGGATACTCCGGGTCTAAAGGCACATAAGCTCCACCTGCCTTGAGGATTCCCAGAAGACCTACTATCATGAACAGCGATCGCTCCATACAGATGCCCACCAGCATCTCTGGTTTCACACCCAACTTTTTCAAGTAATGAGCTAACTGATTCGCCTGCTGATTAAGCTGCCGATAGGTCAACTGTTGGTCTTCAAACACCACAGCCACAGCATCAGGTGTTTTCTCTACTTGTTCCTCAAATAACTGATGAATGCATTGAGCCTGGGGATACTCAGCTTGAGTATTGTTCCACTCCACCAACAATTGATGTCTTTCGGCTGCCGTTAAAAGTGGCAATTCACCCAGACACTGTTGAGGATTAGCAGTGAACCCCTCAAGTAACGTCTCTATATGCCCCAACATCCTAGCGATTGTCACATCATCAAAGCGACGGGAATCATAGTCAATTTTCAGTGACAACTCTGACTCACCATAGACGGCTAGGTTGAGAGGATAGTTAGGCTGTTCCAGAACCTCAAATTCCCGATCACTCCACTTTTCTCCCTGCCTTTTAAGAGCAGCATTTAGTCCATAGTTCTCAAACATCAGAAGGCTCTCAAACAAGGGTTCTCCCCTAGGGACTTCACTCCACTCCTGAATCTTCACCAGAGGGGTGTGTTGATAATCCCGCCAACCAATCCATTGGGTTCGTAGTGCCTTCAGCCACGGCATTAGAGGCAAATCAGGATTCACCTGAACTCGCATCGGCAGGGTATTGATAAAAAGACCCACCATCGACTTCATACTGCCGAGTCCTGAGTGTCTACAGGCTCTTGTCGCCCCAAAAACGACATCATCCTTGCCGCTATAGCGATTCAGCAGTAAAGCCCAAGCTCCCTGAACCAGGGTATTCAGCGTGAGTTGGTGTTCCTTGGCTAAAGCGTTTAAGGCTGAAGTGCTTGTCGTTGAAAGATGGATTTTCTGTGTGCTGTATGACACAGGTTGTGTTGAACCCTTTGCTCCCAATAGATGGATAGGTTCAGCAAACCCCCGTAATTGCTGCCGCCAGAATTCTTCGGCTTGGGTTAGCGACTGCTGTTGCAGCCAATCAATATAATCTTGATAAGGACGAACCTCTTTTAATTGAAGCTCCTGGTTTTGGTCAAAGGCTTCATAAAAGGCAAAAACCTCTTGGAGAACAATTAAAGCTGAACGACCATCCAGTAAAGCGTGGTGGAACGTCCAAACCAGCTTGAACTCGGCTTCAGACCACTGAAAAAAGGCTAAACGCATCAGGGGGGCTTCTGTGAGGTCAAATCCCCGCAGGCGATCGCGCTGAAGATAAGCTTGGAGTCGGCTTTCCTGTTCAGATTTGGACAATCCCCGCCAGTCTTGCTGTTCTAATGGCAGTTTCCCCAGCTTGGATACCAACGGCTGGAGGTGATGGGAATCATCCCAATGAAAGCTAGTCCTTAAGATTGAGTGTCGCTCTACAACTCGCTGCCAACTTTGGCTCAAAGCCGAGACATTCACTTTTTCACGCAAGCTGCCAATTACCTGCTCAATGTAAACCCCAGACTGCTGCTCATATAGGCTATGAAACAGCATTCCTTGTTGCATTGATGACAATTGAGAGTTAACAGGCACTGTTATAAGACTTCCACGCTTTCTTGCATTTATGAAAGACCGTCAAGGTTAGGACAGCAGAAATTAAGCCGACAAAGGCTTATTCACCCTTTCACCCGTTTCCGATTAAACTAAGCTTCAGATAATCTACGGACAGTCAGTTTTAGGATAAAGACGGGGGCGTTTTTGGCTCCGTCTCAATTCCTTGTCGATATCATACAGACATTTTCAACATATAGTTTCGGTAATGTTAAATCTTTACAAATTTTTTATATTCTTTGGGGTTACAGCATTGTGGTGATTATAGACAATCCCCAAAAACTCGATATTATTCTCTAGGAGGAAAGCAACGCCTCTAAATCAGAAA
>CAKZMA010000940.1 GCA_937127375.1 uncultured Coleofasciculus sp.
GGGAGATGGGGGAGATGGGGGAGATAAGGAAGTTAACTCAAAACTCTACCTTACCTGTTCCCTATTGCCTAAGCTGTTCGGCATTTAAACCTTAATGTCAATAATGGCTCTCATCCTTGTAGTGCGAGGTAGTGCGAGCATCTTGCTCGCTACCCCTTCCCAATTTAAATGCATGACAGCCTATTCCCCATTCCCCATTCCCTGACAAATGACAAATGACTAATAATCCAGAAAATCGTTATGATAATGTTTTTCGCCTCTCGTCAAGGGCAACAATCCCGATAGGATAATAGAAACGCGGCATTTCATTTCTAAACGATTAAGTCGAGAAGCGTATTTATGGATCTAGTTTCACTCCAAAACAGCTTAGATAATATTTCATTTGCAGTTCTCCTAGTCACCATGCTCCTGTATTGGGTTGGTGCAGCCTTCAAGAACATCCCCTATCTGCCCACCTTAGGCGGAACGGGTATGATTATCGCCAACCTTTGTATCGCCGCCTTACTCGGTGCCCGTTGGCTGAGTGCGGGGTATTTTCCCTTAAGCAATCTCTATGAATCACTCTTTTTCTTAACCTGGGGCATCACCGCGATGCATCTGGTAGCCGAGAAAATGAGCGCGAGTCGTTGGGTGGGCGTGGTTACCTCCCCTGTCGCCATGGGAATTACCGCTTTTGCCGCTCTGTCACTCCCTGCTGATATGCAAAAGGCGGAACCCTTAGTTCCGGCGCTCAAATCCAACTGGCTAATGATGCACGTCAGCGTGATGATGCTCAGTTACGCCACATTAATGGTGGGATCACTATTAGCGATCGCCTTTTTAGTCGTGACTCGGGGTCAAAATGTTGAACTGCGAGGGAGTTCCGTGGGTACAGGTGGCTTTCGCCGTAAACAAGACTCCATGGGGACGGCTTCCTATCAGCTTAAACGGAATCAGGATAACCTTCAGCCCCAGGGTGGCGATAATGGAGCAATGGCGATGAGTTGGCAAGACACGTCAGGTTCGACAAGTACAGCCGTTCTGAATCCTGTCACCTCTACGCCATCCTCCGCATCCGAGTTGGCTAGCGCCCCCACCCTTTCTCCCCAACGCCTCAACTTAGCAGATACGTTAGATAATATTAGCTATCGGATTATCGGGCTAGGATTTCCGTTGCTGACGATTGGCATTATTGCTGGTGCAGTTTGGGCAAATGAGGCATGGGGTTCCTATTGGAGTTGGGACCCAAAAGAAACCTGGGCATTAATTACCTGGCTAGTCTTTGCCGCTTACCTTCATGCTCGCATTACCCGAGGGTGGCAAGGACGCAGACCTGCTATCCTAGCGGCAACAGGATTTGTTGTAGTCTGGATTTGTTATCTTGGGGTGAATCTATTGGGTAAAGGATTGCATTCCTACGGCTGGTTCTTCTAGGCATTCCAGGAATGATCAACGCGACGACCAAATCGCTTACTCCTAGGTGATCCAGGGAATGACCCAATTTGTAAATCATTAAGCACACAAGTAGAACGTTAATCGGGGAAAATGGGCGTAGATAATCAGTTTGAGCCACTCGCTAGTGGTGAAGTCTTATCCGTTGACGAATCAGCGCAAATCTTAATTGGGCATCGTACCTTTCGAGTAAGCGAATTGGCGGACGCGATCAAAACGCAGCTTGAGCATGGGTTGAGCGAATGGACTCAAGACAAAAATGCCTGGTTTAGTGAGGAGGGTATCTCCTGTGAAGTCTTGCGATTTAGTTCCGGTGGCTGGCAAAAAGGCAAGGTGAGAATCAATCTGGAATTTTGTCCCCAGGTGGCTGAGGATGAAACACCAGTAGCACCCGTCAGTGGAGACGCTGAGACTGAGGATGAGCTGGCTGAGGAAGAGTCCTCAATCAGCATGGATGAGGACTTTGATGTAGAACAGCCGTCGATGAGTCTGGATGAGGCGGATCATGAGTATGAATTATCTGCTGAGGATCAACAGCAAGACAGCCTCGGTGACTTCATGGATGAGGGGACAAGCTTTTCCATGGAGGGGCTAGAAGAAGAGGAGCCACCTGTTACCTTTGAAAGCGACTTCGATGAAATGTCTCCCGGTGAGGAGGAAGAGCCATCCGTCAGCTTTGAGAGTGATTTCGATGAAATGTCTCCCGGTGAGGAGGAAGAGCCATCCGTCAGCTTTGAGAGTGATTTCGATGAAATGTCTCCCGGTGAGGAGGAAGAGCCACTTGTCAGCTTTGAGAGTGATTTCGATGAAATGTCTCCCGGTGAGGAAGAAGAGTCACCTGTCAGCTTTGAGAGTGGCTTCGATGAACTCTCTGTAGAGGAGGAGGAAGAGTCACCTGTCAGCTTTGAGAGTGATTTAGAGGAACTCTCTGTCGAGGAGGAGGAAGATACATCAGCTAGCTTTGATGATGAATTTGATGAACTCTCCAGCAGCATCGAAGAAGAGTTGGAGATGGAAGAGGAAAGCACCAGCAACGACGAGGAGTTGCTAGATTTGGGATCGATTTCCACAGAAAGTGATAAGGAACTCGATTTTGATGAAACCTCTGCTAGTGATGAAGATGAGTTTGATTTAGGTGATTTTTCCTCCTTAGAGGAAGAGGAGAATAATGAGACAGACTCCCTTCTCGATGATGTTTGGCAAGAAATGAGTCAAGAAGGTTGGCAAAGTAATCAGTAACGTTCAGTAGGTTGGTGGAAATGAGGGAGCAGGGGGAGTTGGGGAAGCATGTAGAGACGTAGCATGCTACGTCTGGAAGCTGGGGAAGCGATTTCCTCAACAAAGGACGAATGACGAAGGACGAATGACAAATAACGAATGTCTAAACGTTCAGATTGGACGCTACTTCACGCCCGTCTTCATCAAACGCTACGGCAAAGACAGCTATTAGCGCCAAGTCATCCTGTTTTAGTGGCGGTATCGGGGGGACAAGATTCCCTCTGTTTGATGAAACTGCTGTTAGATTTGCAGCCGAAGTGGAAATGGCAATTAGCGATCGCGCATTGTGATCACCGTTGGTCTGCAGATAAGGGGTTGGCGGCTCACATTGAACAAGTGGCTCAGAGTTGGGCGATTCCTTTTTATCTGGAAATTGCGGATCAAGTGACTAAAAGCGAGGGAGCGGCTCGACAATGGCGTTATCAGGCACTGGGGAAGATTGCTCACACCTATCAATTTCAATATGTAGTCACGGCTCACACCCAGAGCGATCGCGCGGAAACGGTTTTGTATAATCTGATTCGAGGGACGGGGGTTGATGGTCTCCAATCGCTGACCTGGCAACGTCCTCTAGTAGCAGGGGTACAGCTAGTACGCCCGTTGCTAGAGGTTACCCGTAGGCAAACGGGGGAGTTTGTGGAGCAACAGCACCTCCCGGTTTGGCTGGATGCCTATAATCAAGACCTCCGCTATGCTCGTAATCGCATTCGCCAAGAGGTACTGCCTTATCTCAAAACTCATTTTAATCCGAGGGTGGAAACTGCTCTCGGTCATACAGCAGAACTGTTACGGGCGGATGTGGAGTATTTAGAGACGGCGGCGCGATCGCTACGAGAACAAGCTATGGGTTCTACCAGTGAGCATGAACCCAATACAACGCTCAAACTCAATCGCTTAGTCTTACGACAAGCTAATCTCGCCTTACAACGTCGTGCAATTCGGCAGTTTTTAGCGATCGTCCAACCGACGGCTGCCAATTTTGAGCAAATCGAAGCGATTACCGCTTTAATTCACGCGCCCAATCGCTCCCGCACTTCAACCTTTCCCGGAGGAGCCAGCGCTCAAGTCGAAGGGGATTGGATTATTTGGCAAACCAGTCTAGCGGACTAAGCTGTCACGCTTTCCTATTATTAACCCACACCCTACACCCCACACCCTACACCCTGCCAATTCCTCAAGTCGTTTACCCGCCCCCTCAGCTCTAAGAAGCCGCCAGTTCTGGAGATTCCACCATACCATCAACTGTTTGCCGCATCTCGGAAATTGCTTGGAGTTGATAATCGCCAACTTCCTGAATTTGATTGAGAGCTTCTGCGATCGCGTCGAGGATCTGGCGAATTTGATTCAGAGCCTCTTGCTTGGGCGGTAAGAGTTCTTGATACAGATTTACTTGACTCCACAGTTCAGTGACTTCCTGTTTCATCGATTGCCAGTTTTCTTCCAAACCTTGTAACTCAGAGCGTTTGGTATCTTGCTCACTTTCTTGCTGATTCAACATTTCCTCGGCTTGGCTAATGCTTTGGCGCATTTGCTCAACTTGGTTTTCCAGTTTTTCCAGTTCGCCTTCTTGCTGTTGTCGCTGTTCCTCGAGCTGGTTTAAGACGGGACCGAGGTCGATTTTATGGGTATCGGTGCTACCCCCTTCACTAATTCCCTGGCGACGGCGTAAAACTCGATTATGCTGATTGAAAATCTCTTCCCTCTCCCGCAGGTTGCGGCGTTGACCGACGAGGGTTTCATCCAACATTTGGTAGCGGTCTTGCTCGTCGGTTAGCTCACTTTCCAAACTAATGCGATCGTACTCGCTGGCGTTATTAATTTTTTCCTGGATTTCTTCAACCGTTTGGCGCTGGAATGTGAGTTCCTCTTCCTGGTCGTTGACAAAGCGTACCGTCCTCTCCAAATCTTGCTGTAAATTTTGCACGATTTCCTGGAGTTCACCCAGGGGCATATTTTCCAGCGCTTGAATGTTAACCTCTTGACTAATTTTAACATCGGCTGAACTGGTCGCTAAACGAGCAAGTTCTTGATGTAACTCTTGATGAGTTTGAAGTTGCAGGCTGAGTAGATGTACGGATTCCTGCTTCATCTCCAAGGCATTCCGCTGCACCTTCAATTCCGCTTGTGCCTCTTCAAATGAGGTTTGAACCTGCTCTAACTCTTGCTGACGCTGGTCAATGTCCTCAGCTTGCTCGTCAATTTCGCTTTGGCGTTGCTCTGCTTGTTGGCGCTGATTGTCTAGTTTTTGCCAGTCACTATCTAGTTCTGACTGCTGTTGATCAATGATGTCAAACGCTTGATTCAACTGTTCCCGCACAGTATCTGTAGGAGCGACAGCCGTCGATAGGCGATCGAGCAACTCCTGCATCGCCGCGACATCTTCCTCACTTAAACCCGAAGTTTGTTGCAGCTGTTCTTTTTGCTCATCCCAACGCCGCTGTTCACCGCGCAGATGTTCCCAAGCGCCTTCAAGTTCCTGTTGTTTTCGATCAAACTCCTCTCTGAGGCGTTCAGTTTCCTCTTTCGTACTTTCTAAGTCTTGACGCTGCTGATCGATTTGTTCAGCCTCTTCCTCCATGGCTTGCATCTGTTCCAACCGCGCTTCCATTTCCATCTCGCGGCGGTTGAGTTCTTGACTTTGATACGTCAAGGACTGCTTCCACTGTTCAATTTCTTCTTCTTGACTTTTCGCCTTGTCCAACAGACGCGAAAAATTTTGTAAGATGCTCGCCAGTCTCGTCCCGGCTGGCTCAACTTCGCCTTGAATCCGATTGTTACTGACATTGACAATTGCCAAAGCCCCATCGCTCATACCACCGGCTTCGTCTCCTGGGATGATTTCATCACCTGGGACAGCGCTCCAACTCTGATCATTCCGCTGACAAGCCAGCAGTTTGAGTTCGGTCTTACTGCCGCCAAAAGGGCCAGTTTTCTGCTTTTTGACTTCTGCTAGATACAGCACACTGATCGTCCTCTTTACTTGTCTTGTGCCCAATTCTTGACTAAGCCAACCTGAACTAAATCTTAGTTGATTGGGTTGCTGGTCGCACTGCTCCTGATGTTCGAGAGAGCTAACCCTGATTTATAGACCGAGCAGCTTTGTCTACAATGCTAGCTTTTAGAAAGTGACAGAGGTAGCCGTGTCTTGGATTATTGTCCTGAATCTAAGCTACCACCGGATAGTCCTGACAGATCGAGAAATGCTACATATCTCCAACCCAACCCTCCTTAAAGGGCAAGTTTAGGTAAGCTAGGAACAGAGTAGCCTTGGCTGATTGAACCCCTGTTCCTTACCATCTTCGCGCTCTACGTCAGTAGCGCGGGGTAGTTGAAGTTTATTTAACGAAGCCATTCTCGATGCATGACTTTGGCTGTATTACAATTAGTTATGAATTTCTATCAGAGATTATAAGTCCTTGACTGGTACAGACACCAGCTTTTTGCTCGATCCTACTCCATTGGCTATAAAATTTTAGCTAATTAGTCTCCTGAAGCCATTGCCTTGCCCCTGTATCCTAGCCAACCCTGCTAATTGGTGATTAACGCCAGCGAAGCGATCGCTCACCGCCGTCCAACCCGCCTGATCAGGAGGTGTTACAGCAAGTCTAATCCTCAATTATACTGAATACATGGAGGTTTTGATTGACTCTTCTTCTATAAATTTCAATGGCTCTATTGAGCAAAGTTAAATTTAAAGTTTAAATTGCTCTGTTGAAACACATCCGTTAAACGATCCATTCCCACCTAACTAATTGGATGATATCTTAACATGGTCAGTCAGCGGTGGTGGTCAAGCATCAAGTTGGGGTTGAGGTTAAGATGGCAGGCAACTTGGGAACCCAACAGACCATTCGCGCCTCAGCATTGAACGCAAGGTTTTAGGAGTACATTTTCCTTAAAATGCAGGGAACGTTAAATGAAATTGATATCCGCAGTATCCTGCAACTGATCGAACTGGGTCAGCGCACAGGAGAACTTTTAGTTGAGGCGCAAAGCTTCCACACCAATAACCCTGGTAGTGATGTGACTCATCAATTTATCCAGGGACGCTCTCACCTCGCGACCCCACCCCGTTGCCCTGGACCATTTTGGTTTGTTTTTTTTCTCAACGGACAAATTGCTTATGCGGCAAACAGTGATCACAGTTTGTCACGACTGCGCGATTACCTGCGTCGCTATCGAGCTGAAGCAGCTTTGGATGACATCGAAGAACCGTCGATTGCTTCGACCAATGCTCCCGAATATGGCTATCTTTGGGCGTTGCTAGAAAACCATATTATCACGCCAGCTCAAGGGCGCAGCATTCTCCACAGTATGGTACATGAAACCCTATTTGACCTGTTGAGCCTCCACAATGGATATTTTGTCTTCGAGGTTAGTCCAGCCTTAGCGCCCCAACTCACCACCTTAGAAATTGCCCCCCTAGTGACCAAGATTATGAAGCAAGTCCAGGAGTGGAAGCAGTTTCATCCCCATATCCAATCCCCTAATCAATGCCCACTGATTACGGATGAAACGAAATTAAAGGCAGCATTACCGGAGAATGCATTTAGAACCCTCAAACGGTGGGCGAATGGCAAAAATTCTCTGCGACAGATGGCTCGCTATCTCAATCGTGACATCCTGACTGTCACCCGAGCTATTTACCCCTATATCCAACGGGGTTGGATTCAATTGCTGACGTCAGCACCTCAACAAACCCTCGCCGTTCGACAACCTTGGGAATCCACCCGGGCAGATAATGCACCCTCTGTAGTCTGTATTGATGATGACAAGGCAGTTGGCAAAACCGTCGAGTATATGCTGCAAGCCCAAGGATATGAAGTAACGGCAATTCAAAATCCCCTCAAAGCTCTCAGCTTACTCTTCCAAATCAAACCAGCTCTAATTCTCTGTGATTTAGTCATGCCCCAACTCGATGGATATGAACTGTGTGGCATGTTGCGACAATCGACGACATTTCGACAAACTCCAATCATTATGCTGACGGGCAAAGATGGCTTTATTGACCGTGTGAGAGCTCGCATGGTAGGCTCAACGGACTATTTGACTAAACCGTTTGGAGCCAGTGAGCTGTTGATGTTATTGGAGAAATACGTAGGTCCGGGAGATCCGGAAAAAATGAGTTTCGATAGTTCCCGCCAAGTCCTAGAGGAGGAGGTCAAGGCAAGCGATATTACTAAATCAGCATCGGCTTAACAACAGCGATGATCATGTAACACCCAGGAAGGTAATTCTTCCGCTACAATCACCTCATAGACTCATACAGCGATACGCCCTGATCTATTTCGCAGTTAAGCCTGTCACAATAGAGAAAGGGATCAGTTCAGGATGAAGCTACCATAAAGGATACATTAATCATTACTCTATCTATGTTTAAGGGTATAGCTCAACGATACAGCTCAGTTCACGTTCAAAATTCGTGCGCTTATTGGCAAATCAGGTAGGGGGTTATGAGTACAGTTTTGGTTGTAGAAGACAGTTTGGCACAGCGACAGATGATCTCAGACCTCCTCAAAGGCAGTGGGTTGACGGTCTCTGTGGCAAGCGATGGAGTGGAAGCCTTAGAACATATTCTGCAGTCTCGTCCTGATGTAGTGGTATTGGATATTGTTATGCCTCGTATGAATGGGTACGAGGTCTGTCGTCGTTTAAAGGCTGATCCCAAAACCCAAAATGTACCCGTGGTCATGTGTTCTTCAAAAGGCGAAGAATTTGATCGATATTGGGGCATGAAGCAAGGGGCAGATGCTTACATCGCTAAGCCCTTTCAGCCCACCGAGTTGATTGGCACAGTCAAACAGCTACTCAGGTCATAAATATAGTTAAGACTCTAGCTGCGAATGGTTGGAAATCCGGATTTTTTAACAGATACTGGTCAAGATCAAGCCCCAGAATTGCAAGAACTAGAAAGTCCTGAGGGTGAATTACACTTGCGATTTTACGTCCCTTCTGGTATGGAATTTGCTTTACCAGCGACTGGGATCAAAGAAGTGCTTGAGCCATCTCCCAACCAGATCACCCCCATCCCTAATGCTTCCCCCTTATTATTGGGGACAATCAATATGCGAGGTCGGGTTATATGGGTTGGTGATCTGGGTCAATTTCTGGGAGATGCGATCCCTGTGAATACAGACCGATCAGAAATTCCCGTCATTGCCATCGAAGATCAAGATACAATGCTCGGTTTAGCAGTGGAGCGGATTGTGGACATGGATTGGTTAGATGTGGAGCAATTACAAATGGCAATGAATGTTCCTGATACGATGGCACCTTTTTTAAAAGGAGAGTGGTTATTAGATCCAGAATCTAATCAATTTTTACGACTTCTCGATCAGGTGGCAATTCTACGAGCAGCGCGGTGGGCAGCATGAATGAACAGTAAAAGAAAGGAAAAAGAAAGTAACCTTTTGTTTGTTACTTTTTCCTGGTGAGCAAAGGGAGGAGGTCAATGGCATCAAGTACAGATTACGTTCAGGAATATACACAAGCACAAACGGCTTACGCACAAGGTAAATACCAAGAAGCGGCCGATCTTATTAGTCGGTTGATTGAAGAGTATCCCGATGATCCAAGTGCTTTGTTACTTAAGGGTCATATCTGTTGCTATGGTCTACATCAGTACGATCAAGCACGGGAACACTATGAGCAAGTTCTTAATTTAACGTCTGAACCTGATTTTATCGAATATGCCCATAAAGGTCTAGAAGATGCTAATCAATTGTCCAGTGAATTCGATTCTGGCGATTCACCCCCATCCACAGAGGAGTTCGATAACAATTTCCACGATATTGATGAAACCGACGATTTGAATGAGATACCTACATTAGAAACCTGGCAAGACTCGGAAGCTATTGATGAGTCTATTGATGAGTCTGAGGATTTCGATTTAGGGGCTTTAGATTTGGATGAAGCGGGAATAGGGGATGATTTTGACTCAACCTCATCTTCGCCCTTTGCCAAACCCCTAGATAGTTCAGCTATTGAATCAGAGACGACAGACGAGCCAAGTTCTGTAGATGAATCCAATCCATTTGCCTTGTCCGGTTTAGACGAAGAGAGTGGTGATGTTGACAATCTTTATGAGTCATCGAGTGATTTTGATCTAAATGACAACCCCTTTGCTGAGGTAGACGATGAAAATTATGAGTCATCGAGTGATTTTGATTTAAATGATACCCCCTTTAGCGAGGCAGATTATCAGGAAAATGTTGAGGAGACAACAAGTGATTTTGATTTAAATGACACTTCCTTTAACGAGGCAGATTACCAGGAAAACATTGAGGAGACAACAAGTGATTTTGATTTAAATGACACTTCCTTTAACGAGGCAGATTATCAGGATCACTTTGAGGACTTTTCAGCGGAATTTGATGAGGATGATACGGCGGCAACATTTGTCATGCCTCCCGGTAGCGCCCCTGAATTTGAAGATGCTGAGGAGCAGATTCCACCCTCTTATGAGTCAGAATCCCATTTCGATGAAGACTTATCGGACGTTGATCAGGAAATGGAGGATTGGCATGATGAATCGATTGACGAGTCATATCCAGACCACCCCGTTTATGAAGACGAAACCCTACTGATGAATTCAGGGGAGTTGGGGGAAAGTTTACCCACGGATACCGATGAGTTTGACTATTCGGCTGAGGAGACGGATGAGGCGATTGAAGCATTTGAAAGCCAGGACTACACTCAGGATGAATCAGACTTCGATCAGAATGGATTTAACGCTCCCGATGATCACTTCGACTTTGAGAACTTTGACGATGCTTTCGGCAATGACTCATTCCCTATAGATGAAGTTGCTGAGGCTGATGCTGAGAACTTCTCAGAACTTGAAACGGACAAAGACTTTTTAGACGCTTTTGATGTATTTGAAGATGATTTAGGCTCTCTTCCCGATTTCGCCATAGACGATCAGGATGAATTAGCTGAGTCGGGCGCGAGTGAATCAGATTTTGATGTTTTAAGTAACAGTGGAGTCATACCAGCAGGTGGCGAAAGTGAGGGAGTTAGCGAAAATGGCGATGCTGTCCGAGATAGTGTAGGGGCTCACCAGCAATCGGCTCAGGAGTATCGCTCAGTTGATAGTGATGAAGAAATTTTCAGTATTGGTAGCTCAACTGAACAACTCCCAGTTTTTAGTCAAGCCAAAGAGGGGGGACATGAAGCTGTCGTTAATGTTGATCAAGGGTGGCTGGCTCCCTTTGAAAATGCTTCCCTCCATCATAAACAGTGGATTATGGCGTTTGCGGCTGGGATTGCCTCCGCTTTTGTCGTTGCCTTAGTCAGTTTTTCGGCACAAAGTATTGCTGCGCGAAGTTCAGTACCCCAAGGGCAAGCTCAACCCGCGATCGCGAATCTCAAATTTGCCCATGCTTTAGCCAGTGGTGCAGCATTTGCAGCTAGTTTTGGCGTTACCCTGTTTTTGGGTCGGATCACCACTCGCCAGATTCAACAAGTCACAGTGGATTTACAAACCCAGTTTGATGCCGTTGCTCAGGGGAATCTGAATGTCAGTGTCCCCATTTACTCCGAGGGAGAACTGGGTCAACTGGCTTCAGGTTTTAATCAGATGGCGCGAGTAATCCTCACCACCACCAGCGAAGCCACCCGCAAAGCCGAAGAACAAGAGCAAGCCAAAGAAGACCTGCAACGCCAGGTAATTCGATTGCTAGATGATGTTGAAGGAGCTGCACGCGGGGACTTAACGGTACAAGCTGAAGTAACAGCCGACGTTTTGGGAGCGGTGGCTGACTCCTTTAACCTCACCATTCAAAATCTGCGGGAAATCGTTCAACAAGTAAAAGATGCCGCCCGTAAAGTGACCAAGGGTTCGACTGAAAGTGCGGCATTTGCAGGCAGTTTATCCAATGACGCCTTGCGCCAAGCCGAGGAACTAGCGGTTACCCTCAACTCCGTTCAGGTGATGACCGACTCCATTCAACGAGTCGCTGAAGCCGCCCGGGAAGCCGAGGAAGTTGCTCACACCGCTGCGGATGTCGCCCACAGAGGCGGTCACGCGGTAGAGCATACGGTGGCAGGCATCTTGCAAATTCGGGAAACTGTAGCAGAAACTACGCGAAAAGTCAAGCGACTGGCTGAATCTTCCCAGGAAATTTCCAAGATTGTCGCCGTAATTTCCACAATTGCATCCCGAACCAACCTGTTAGCGCTCAATGCCAGTATCGAGGCAGCTCGAGCTGGAGAGGCGGGTCGAGGGTTTGCCGTCGTTGCCGATGAAGTGCGGCAACTGGCAGATCGTTCAGCCAAGGCACTCAAAGAAATTGAGCAAATCGTCATGCAGATTCAAAGCGAAACGGGTTCGGTGATGACGGCGATGGAAGAAGGCACCCAGCAGGTTATTGATGGGACTAAACGGGCAGAGCAAGCCAAACAAGCATTGGAAGATATTATTCAAGTGTCCAATCGCATTGATGCGCTGGTGCGGGCAATTAAAGCGGATACGGTGGAGCAAACCGAAACATCTCGTGCTGTTGCCCAAGTCATGCAATCGGTTGAACTAACTGCCCAAGAAACCTCTCAGGAAGCCCAACGGGTATCCAGTGCCTTACAAAACTTAGTTGGTGTGGCACGAGATCTACTCAATTCTGTAGAACGTTTCCGTGTGGAATCAAATGAGAGCAGATAGTTCTTGGAGAGTGAACAGT
>CAKZMA010000941.1 GCA_937127375.1 uncultured Coleofasciculus sp.
GGGCTGGGGGTGAGGGCTGGCTTGGGAGAGGGGCTGGGGGTGAGGGCTGGCTTGAGAGAGGGGCTGGGGGTGAGGGCTGGAGGTGAGGGCTTGAGCTTACGGATGATTGCACGGGAAGGCAACAGAAAATACATAATTTCAATACACATCAGCTTAGTTATTTCTTTAAAGACTTAATTTTTCTCTGTCTTCTGCTTCACTAACCTCACTAACAGAGCCTGAGTCTGATCCGATTAAGGTTGCCAATGCGAATTGGTTGAGCAGGTGTTGAGCCAGTTGAGTTATCGTATTTTCCCCAAATAATTGTTCGATTGAGACTCGCACCTGTAAATCGGTTTCGATGCGGCTTTTAAGCATTAGAACGATTAACGAGTCAAGGAATGAGCCGAGGGGTTGCTCAGGCGTGAGAGTGGATGAGGGACGGTGGAGTAAGCTGGCTAAAACGTTGAGCAGATAGGTTTCTAGTATTGCCTGTTGTTCCTTGGGTTCAGCCGCGAGGAGTTGTTCTCTGGATAGGGTTTCTGTTGGCGTAGCCTTTCCTGTGGGGACATGGATTTTTTCTTGGGTTGGAGTAACACGGATCGGAGGTGTCGGAACAGAACCCAATGCAACATCACCCCAGCGCATTACCATGGCGGCGGCGGTAGCAGCAGCACCGTTGGTATAGACGAGAACTAAATCATTTTCGCGAAGTTTACCCGATTGTGCCGCGTGGTACAAAGCAGCGAGGGGAAAGACGGGACCAATATTGGCATATCGCGGGTAAAGATTCAGGGTACGTTCTGGATCAATACCTAATGCTTGAGTACAGACACTGGCATACCAAGCGGTTGGAGTATTAAAGGCAAAAAAGTCAATTTGGTTAAGAGTAACACCAGCCGATGCGATCGCGCCTTGGCAGCAGGTACGAACAAAGTCTACAGCAGTTTCGGCAAGTACACTGGGATTTTCCCCAGTGCGAGTCCGCATCCGAGGTTTCCCTTGGCTGTCTAGTTCCAGTTCATGGGCGTAAGCCTCGCAGGTTGCGGCGGTATGGACGATTTTACTACCGAGGATGCCTTGGTTAGCTGAGAGAGAATCGACGATAAAGGCTCCCGCTGCATCACCCATCGACCAAGATAGAGAATCTTCTTCGTCTACAGCATTAGACCCCAGATGAGACACCACCACCAACACAGTCTGGTATTCTCCAGTTTGCACCAATGCAGAGGCATTTTGCAGGGCGATTAAGGCACTTGAACAAGTGGATTCCAGATTCCAAGCCGGACAGTGCAAGTTCAGTTTACGGGCAAGGTAGGCAGCATTGCCGAATCCGATCTCGTCCGGGAAAATGGAGGCAACGATTACCAGGTCAATGTCTTCTACCTTCAAGTTGGCGGCACTGAGTACATCTTGCGCCGCTTGACATTCCAGCGTCAGTGAAGACTCATCCGCACCCAAGACTCGTCGTTCAACCGAACCTCGGAAGGGATCAGGTAAATAGGGAGCAACCGCTTGTGACCAAATGGCTAGTCCAGAGTTATCGTTTGTAGAATTAGGTGTCGATCTAGAGTTCCGATTTCGTTTGAGTTTACCCTGATTCTGATAGGTTTTTTGCCAATAATCATTAGTACGAATTAGCTGAGGAAAGCGAATTGCCAGGGAGCGAATACCAACGGATCTTTTAATCATAGGTCATTCCTTATTAGTGATTAGTCTTATACCGTAGGGTGGGTTTCGACTTCGCTCAACCCACCAGCTTTAAGTCGTGGGTTCGTAGTAGGCACTTTAGTGCCATAAGCGCTGAAGCGCTTACTACAAACTCTAAAGTCAGTGACATTACCCCTAAGAGCTAATACACTGGCAGCAACATAGGATGAGGTATGACTGATACTCAGTAGCCATTTAGTAATACCGAATTCCGCTGCTATTTCTTGGCATTTACCCGATAAAACAAGGGCAGGTTGACCCGTTGGCAACCGTTGCACTTCAATATCCAGCCAAGGACAATCAGAACATACAGATATACCCAGAATCTTCAACACAGCTTGCTTGACAGCAAAACGACCAGCAAGGTATTGGATACGACTAGAACCCAACTCAGTTGTCCTACGTTCTGTTGCTGTCAAATGTTCCATTTCCCAATCTTCGCCGGAGCGCTCCATGTACTCTTTGATGTGATTTGTTTCCAGAATTTCTAGTCCATGACCGATAATCAGTTGGCTCATGATTTATAGGACTACGCACTAGGTTTAGGACAAATGAAGAAACTTGAGTAAACATTTTTTGACTATTGCCTATTGCCTATTCCCTGGCGCGTAGCGCCATAAGTGCCAGACTTGAAAACCAAATTTGTCAACATGGTGTTCATTTTGTTCACTGACTCCATGTATTCATTTTCCGGAATCGATTCAGCGACGATACCCGCTCCCGCATTTAGGGAAATACAATTGCCATATTGATAAACCGAACGAATGGCGATGGCTAAATCTGCCATTCCCTCACTATTAATCCAGCCGATACCCCCAGCATAAATTCCTCTGGGTTCATCTTCTAGGCGATCAATCCATTCTAAAGCTTTGGCTTTATCAATTCCCGACACAGTGATTCCGGGAAATAAAATCTTCAACGCATCCCACAGCGTATTGTTGGGCTTTAGCTGTCCGCCAACCCGTGATGATAGATGTTGGACGCAGCGATATTTTTTAATGTCCATAAATTGACAAACTCGAACCGTTTCTGGCAAACAAATTGAGGATATTTCCTGTTGTGCCAACCAAATCGACAGGGCGTGTTCTTTGACTTCTTTGGCATCGGTTAAGAGTTCACCGTTTAATTGGGTATCCTCTGCCAAGCTTTTACCACGAGGTCGAGTTCCTGCCAAGGGATTGGTTGTGACAAAGCCATCTTGACTCACATTCATTAAGATTTCTGGACTAAACCCCACCGCCTGAACATCACCAAGATTAAAGCAATACGAACGGGCAGAATTATTGGCTTTAGCGCCAACAATATAAGTTCCTAGTACGTCTAATTCACCAGTAATTTTCAGGGAACGAGCCAGAATCGCTTTATGGAGTTCTGAGTTTTGGATTGCCTTAATCAGAGTCTTAATCTGGTTTTGATAACCTTCGCGATCGCTAAAATCAACCACTACAGGTTTTGGCACATAATTGGCAAGTTCACTCTCTATACATAATAAACTACAAATTTGCTCCACTGACCGATTCGTTTTAACATAAACTCCCTTGTCTGTAAAACGCAATTCAATCTCTGGAATAAAAAAGCATAAAAGGTCTTGTTGGATAGATTTGGAATAGGCGGAATAAAATCCAGCAATATCAAATGCCACATACCCATAAGCTGTCCACCCTTCAATCGGCAAAGCGTTGAGTAATTCTGCCACTTGTTGAAACGGATCAGTAACGGGGACTGAGGAAGACGTTCCCATCCCTTTTAATGAGACCGAATCCTGACTAACTGACACCTTAACTAACTCATTGCCCGCGATACGAACCTCGTTATTTTGTTCATACATTAAATAGGTCGTAATAATTCGCGATCGCAAGAGATTTTGCAAAACTACAACAGCATCTTTCTTGCCCGGTATAAATAGTTCATAATAGTTGACAGCGGGCTTGGTATCAGTCGGTTTTGAATCAATTAACATTTCTTCAGCTCCTGCATAGAATTTTAGTGTTGCTTTAATTATCCCCACCTGATCACATTGTTAACACCGTGTCTTGGCGCATTAATTGTTTGCGATGAATTTTTCCTGTAGAAGTACGCGGCAATTGTTCAACAAATTGAATAATTTTGGGAGCTTTAAAATGAGGCAACTGCTGTTTAGAAAATTGACGAATACTATCTTCTAAGTCCAACGACGCTTCCTGTTCTGGCTTAAGACCGACATAAGCGACAATCTGAGTTAACTGTTCACCTTGACGTGATTCTGGTACAACTGCTACTTCCAGAACGTGGGGATGTTGATGTAATATATCTTCAATTTCCAACGGTGATATCCACTGACCATTCACCTTAAACAGGTCATCATTTCGACCCATAAACCAGAAATAACCATCAGCATCACAGCGGTACTTATCCCCCGTTCGCATCGTATTGCCATAGAGAACATTTCGCGTCTGTTTCAATCGGTTCCAGTACCCCAACATCAAGCTTTCACCGCTAACCTGAAGATTGCCAATTTCATCAGGAGAACAGGGAAACCCTTGCTCATTAACCACTTGGATATCGTAGCCAGGAACAGGATATCCAGAACTTCCGGGTTTACACTGTCCAACTCGATTTGAGAGAAAAATATGCAGAAATTCAGTTGTACCAATCCCTTCGCAAATTTCCTGGTTATACGTTTCTAGCCACTGATGCCAAATACTCTTGGGTAACTGTTCTGCAGCTGATACACATAAGCGTAAGCAAGTAGCATCTAGGGGAGCAATATCATGTACAGCCAGAATACTCGCATAAACACTAGGAATGCCAAACAAAACGGTTGGTTGATAGCGCTGAATGTCGGCAATAATATCAAAAGTGTTATTAGCATCCGATAAGACACTCGCTGCACCAACTGCCATTGGCATATACAGGGTATTGCCTAAGCCATAAGCAAAGGGCATTTTAGCCACTGAATAGGTAATATCATCACCCTGTAAACCCAATGTAGCTTTACCATAATTTTCGGCACAAACGACCATATTTTGATGGAGATGAATCGCTCCTTTTGGTCGTCCTGTACTTCCTGAGGTATAAAGCCAAAATGCGGGTTCATCGCGACAGGTTTCAGCCCAAAAAAGTTGGTCGTCTTGTTGAGCAAGCAGGGATAAAAATGCCTGGTCTCCAGCTGTTAGTAGACTATGGCGCAAAAACTGAGACTGAATTGGAGTCAGTTTCTCTTGCCATGCTTGAGTGGTTAATAAAATTTTGGCGCGAGAATCGTGCAGAATATAGTGAATATCCTCAAGCGTACAAGCTGTATTAATCGGGACTGGCACAGCACCCAGCCAAATTGCTCCCCAGAAGGCAAAGACAAACTCTGGAGTATCGGGTAAGAGGATAGCTATCCGGTTTTCTCGTTCCAAACCTAACTCAGAGAGTAATCGAGCGGTGCGTCGAACAAAACGGCTTAACTGAGAGTAGGTGTAGGTTTGATCCTGATAGTAAAATACGGTGTTTTCACGTCGTTCTTGGAGCAACTCACTGTCTAAGAAGTAAGCCGCAACATTCAAAGTATCGGGTAGTTTTTCAGTAATACTCTTCATATTTAGAGTTGAGGTTAGAGATAGTTCATTTACGTCTTGAGTCACAGGGCTAAAATATGTACCAGTACGTGCCTATCCCAAGACAACCAAGTCGCTAGCCAGTCTTTTACGCCCTGTTCTTTTGCCTGAATCATTGCTTTTCCATAAAGCTGAACCGTTAACTGGTTGTGATGATTAAGAGTCGCTTCAATCTCTGTCCATTCAATGTCAGCGATTCCCGTTCCTAACGCTTTTCCCACCGCTTCTTTTGTGGCAAAGCACAGAGCATAAGCCTGGTGAGGATTAGGGGTGAATTGACAACAATAAATCTCTCTGGCTGTAAACAGTAACGCTAAGGTTTGATGGTCATATCGCTCAATCAATCGGCTAATCCTATCGATAGGCGTAATATCAATGCCAATTCCTTTAACTCCTGTGGATTCAAGAGGCATTTTGAGAACTTGTAAGTCTAGCCGCCTCAACCAAATTGCATACTTGAGCTAAAGTTAAATCTTGCCGTCCTCCTAGCTTGACACTAACTCCCAACTGCCGTTTTAATCCGAGGGCAATTTCAACGGTTTCTGTCGAGTCAAGCTGTAAGTCTTGACGCAGTAATGTATTTTGATTCAGTGACTCTTTCGGAATACCCAATTCGCTTAGTATTCCTTGGAGAGTATCCATGACATTTCGACTATCCATGAGGTTTAAGTATCAATGCACCACATTTGAAAAAGTAAGGCGGGTTTTAATTGAGCCACGTCACGAAAACGTCACAAATTCCCCATTCCTCTGTTATTCCCCCTCATCGGGGGAAGGGAGATCAGCTCTCGGACTTACGCACTGAAACGAAATTTCGCTGTTCTGAGCGTTAGTCAAGGAGTTGAAAGCCTCATTGAGCCGTTGCTGATCAGGCTGAGTGCGTCAGTTCTGGGATCTTGACTAAACCTAGCTCTCAGTAGTTGACAGTAATTTTTAATAACCATTGATAACTCTAGTATAGGTTTTGGGTCTTGACAAGCCCTAGTATTGAAAATTTTTTTAAATTATTGAGATTCATCGAGACCGAGCTAAGGTGGCATCCCACCAGCAGCGGTAGAGAGTCAATAGCTGGGATACTCTCTATACAAGCGTTTTCAGCGTTAAACCTTAATCGCTCTGGACACACCCGTGAGGGAAGGAGTCGATATTGCCAAAATTATCAGAGACTCACCAGTTGAAATCTCTTATCAATAATTTTCTAAGAATACCCCCTTGACAGGTACAAACAAATCGGTTTATTCTCTCTAAGCTCATAAAAATTATTCGCAATAGTAATCACTCGAAGTGCAGCTCTGCGTTTCGAGCCGTTCAACGTGGGTTAAGAGGAAACCAGATTGAAGTTACCACAATTACTCTCTAGCGTATTACTCACAGGCTCAGTGCCTGTGTTGATGGCGACTCCAGCCATTGCTGATGTTGTACAAGTTACAGGTGTGCGTCTCGAAGACACACCCCAGGGACTCGAAGTTATTGTAGAAACGGCTGAGGGTACAGCCCCCCAAGTCTTTACCACCAGCTACGGTGAAACATTTATTGCAGATTTAATCAACACCCAACTGCGTTTACCGGATGATCAACCCTTTCGCCAAGAGAATCCGGCTGAGGGGATTGCCTCAGTTACCGTGACGCAGCGTAATCCTAATAGCATTCGGGTAACGGTAAGAGGTACAACAGCCTTACCCAGAGTCGAGGTCATGCCGAGTGCAGCCGGACTATTATTTAGTCTGACAGCGGAAACCCCCACCGCTCAAACACCCCCTGAAACACCAGACGTGCCGCCAGACGTGGACATGGAACCTGGGGAAGAACCGGAACCTCCCCCGCCAATGACAGAACCGACTGATGAGATTGAACTGGTGGTTACGGCGGAACCGGACACAGGGTATCGCGTCCCCGACGCCACCACCGCCACTAGAACCGAGACTCCCCTGCGTGATATTCCCCAGTCAATTCAGGTGGTTCCGGAAGAGGTGATTGAAGACCAACAAGTCATTCGTCTGAATGAAGCGTTACGCAACGTCAGTGGTGTCACCCTTGGCAATACTCGTGCTAATGATACTGAGACATTTACCGTTCGTGGATTTGAAGATGCTACTGTCCTGCGAGATGGCATTCGCCAGTTTACCTTTGGCGGTACTCAAGAAACGGCTAACGTGGAACGAGTCGAGGTTCTCAAGGGACCGGCTTCCATTGTCTTTGGGTCAGCAGAACCAGGAGGACTGATTAATGTCGTCACCAAAAAACCCTTACCCCAACCGTTCTACGAGGTTGAAGCATCGGTCGGTAGCTATGGTTTCATCGAACCCAGCATTGACATATCTGGTCCATTAACCCCAGATAAAAGCCTACTTTACCGACTCAATACCCTCTACCGTCGGTCGGATGGCTTTCGAGAGTTTGACCAAGACTTTGAACGATTCTTCATTGCTCCCGTCGTAACCTGGTTCATTAGCGATCGCACCGAACTCACGGTTGAATTGGAATACTTAGATAATAAACAACCCTACGACCGAGGCTTAGTTGCCATTGGTGACGAGGTAGCGGATATTCCGTTCGACCGCATTTTCAATGAACCCGATGATTTTGTTGAAACTGAAGAGTTTAAAACTGGATATCGCTTAGAACATGGTTTAAATGATAACTGGACACTGCGGAACATCTTTTGGTATTCCAATACCGATCTGTTTCTCCGCGCTGCTGAACTGGGCGGTGTAGATGAAGAACGGGGCGTGGTATCCCGCAGCACCCGCGACTTTGATATTTATGAAGAAGCCTACGATTTCCAGACCAACGTAGTGGGTGAATTTGCCACCGGATCAGTTGAACATGAACTCTTAGTTGGGTTTGATTTCCGCCGTAGCTTTCAGGATCTCGATCTCCAACAAGCATTTGCTCCTCCCCTAGCCCCACCGCCCATTAGCATTTTTGACCCCGTTTACGGATTTTCTTTACCAGATAGCGAAGATATCCCCCAACTGTTTGATGGTCGAAGTCAGCTACAACAGTGGGGCTTTTACCTACAAGATCTGATTTCCCTGACCGACAATTTCAAAGTGCTACTGAGTGGACGCTATGACATCGCCGACCAAGAAGCAACGATTCGATCAACTGACTTTTTTGATCGTTCATCCCCCACTCAAAGTGATGATGCTTTCAGTCCCCGCGTGGGCATCGTCTATCAACCCACCGAACAGCTTTCTCTCTACGCCAGCTTCAGCCGCTCATTCCAACCCAACGACATTACATTCGGGGGTGATCTTCCCGAACCCGAACGGGGGACTCAATACGAAATCGGGGCTAAAGCCGAATTTCTAAATGGTAGACTCTCAACAACCTTAGCGCTGTATGATTTAAGCAAGACGAATGTTTCGGTACCTGATCCGGATAATCCTGGCTTCTCTATCGCCCTCGGCGAACAGCAAAATCAGGGAATTGAACTGGATATCGTCGGTAAAATTCTGCCGGGATGGAATATTATCGCCTCCTATTCCCACATTGATGCGGAAGTCACTGAAGGATTTTTTGGAATTCCCGAAGGGGGTAAGCCACCCAACATTGCCGAAAATACCGCGAGTTTGTGGACAACCTATCAAATCCAACAGGGCAACTTCCAGGGACTTGGATTCGGATTTGGCTTATTTTTCGTGGGAGAGCGATTTGGCGACTTTGGGAACACCTTTAAATTTGACGATTATCTTCGCACAGATGCAGCGATTTTTTATCGACGGGACAATTGGAGTGCTTCGGTCAACTTCAAAAACCTGTTCGACGTAGACTATATCGAATCGGGTATCGGCAGAGTTCAGATTAAACCGGGTGAACCGTTTACTGTCATTGGTTCGGTGTCCGTGCAGTTTTAAGCCACACAGAGTATGATGAATCGGTTTTGGGTCTTACTCCGACCTCTTTTTTCCATCCCCGACGCTTGGTGTTTGAGGCGTATCCTGAAACTCTTGAGTCTCGGACTTGGTGCGGCTTTGCTGGTGGTTGCTTGTAGTCCATCTGACAGCCAAATCAGCGATCGCGCTACCGCTAACCTCAATGGTACCAACTGCCGCATGGTTGAGCATGATGTGGGTGAAACTCAGGTTTGCGGTCAACCGAAACAAATAGTGGCGTTAGGTCCCCATATCTTGGACTTACTCCTCTCACTGGATATGCAGCCAGCCGGATATGCGGAAGTTTTTCCCTTCCATGGAGGCGACTCGTTCAATAATCCCAGTGCACAAATTCCCTATTTAGGAAACCGAGTCACCACCCAACCCGTGAATTTAGGAGACAGGAGCAATCCCTCTCTAGAAAGCCTAACTCGGCTGCAACCTGATCTGATTTTGGGTGAAGCAGGCGGACTGCGACAGAACTATGATATGCTCTCAAAAATTGCACCCACGTTACTTTGGGAAAAACGGACTGCTAAAGGAAAGTGGCAGGAAAATCTGCGACAACTTGCAGCAGCGATAGGACAGGAAGACCGAGCAGAAGCCGTGATTGCGGAGTATAATCAGCAGATCGCGGCGGCTCGTGATCAGTTGGCTCCTGTAGTGGCTAAATATCCCCAAGTCTTGCTATTGGGAGCGAATCAACTCGTCGATATCAGGGTCGTGAATGATAGCAGTTATCTAGGCGAGGTACTAGAAGGAGTGGGATTTGAATTAGTCTCTCCCCCGGCTCAAAATAAATCTGAGCTAACCACCGCCATTTCTCTGGAAACATTACCCCAACTTAACGATGCCGACCTCATTTTTATCTTAGGCTACGAAACGAGTGTGCGGGATCAACAGCAAAAGGCGACCAATGCTGTGCTGAATCGTGTAATTGACCAGCAAACAGCAGCAATTCAACAGGAATGGCAAAATAATGCGATCGCCCAATCTCTAAAAGCGAGTCAAGAAGATCGGGTGTTCTTTGTCACCTACTATCTCTGGAATGGATTAAACGGACCACTTGGCGCACAACTCATCCTGGATGAACTGCGTCAGCTACTCCTTTCTTCAGGTTAGGTGCTGGGGAATTGGAAAAACCTAACCCCCCAGCCCCCTTCCCTGCAAGGGAAGGGGGAGCATCAAAGCCCCTCCCCGCGTCGGGGAGGGGTTTGGGGAGGGGTCAGACCCCTCAGTTAATGACCAGCAGTATCCAAAGGGGGGCAAGGGGGGATGGAGAGAGGTTTGGGGAGAGGTTTTCCAGATCCCGACCACAAGTAATATCTACTCTATTTGGTATGAAGCGTCTCTACAGTGATCACTAATCTCGAAAATGCATACCTTTATTATCATCTGGCTGGGTCAATTTGTCTCAACGATTGGCAGCCAGATGACCTTCTTTGCAATTACAATCTGGGCTTGGGAAAAAACAGGTTCAGCGACAGCTTTAGCGTTGGTGAGTTTCTTTTTCTTCGCCCCCAGCATTTTAACCAGCCTCTTAGCTGGCACTATTGTTGATCGGGTTAACCGTAAAGTCTTAATGATAATCAGCGATACGGTTACCGCTTTGGCGACGTTGGCAATTCTACTGATTTACCTGAGCAACACTCTACAAATCTGGCATCTCTATATAATAGCCGCCGTTATTAGTCCATTTAATCAAATTCAGCAGCTATCCTATCAAGTCTCAATCACAACCCTTGTCCCCAAACACCATTACACCCGTGCCAGTAGCATGGGTTCTATTCTCAGTTATGGTTCCAGCATTATCGCCCCGGCGTTGGCAGGGAGTCTGTATCCGATGATTGGTTTAGTGGGGATTATACTCATCGACCTAGTGACCTTTGTAGTTGCGATCGCGACTCTAGCCATTGTCCCCATTCCCCAACCTAAAACAAAAGTCAGTCCTAATTCTGAGTCATGGCGAAAAAAACTTGCCTTTGGCTTCCACTACATTGGCACTCGCCCAAGCTTATTAGCACTGTTAACCATAACTTCTTTGTTTTGGCTGTTCCATGACGTGGGAGATGCGGTGTACAATCCGATGATTTTGGCACGTACCGATGGCAATGCTGTTATTTTAGGTCAGGTTGCCTCAGCTGCTGGCGTTGGCGGTGTCACGGGAGCGGTTCTCGTCAGCTTTTGGGGAGGACTGCGCCGCCGGATTCACGGTATCTTGCTGGGAATGATTGGTGCTGGAGCGAGCAAAATACTATTTGGTTTGGGTCAAATGCCGTTAATTTGGATTCCGGCACAGTTTTGTTCATCCTTGAATTTTCCCTTATTAGGAAGTTCTAATCAAGCAATCTGGTTCGCCAAAGTTGAACCTGAAGTGCAGGGTCGTGTTTTTGCCGTTAGTTTTTTCCTGCGACAGATTGTTTCAGCCAGTGGAGCGTTGTTTGGCGGTCCCCTTGCGGATTACGTCCTGGAACCTGCAATGAAACCTGGGGGAATACTTGCCCCTCTGTTCGGTGGAATATTCGGCACTGAATCTGGTGCAGGAATCGCACTACTTTACGTCACTTGTGCGTTGTGTATGATGCTGATTGGTCTGAGTGGCTATGCTTTTGGCAGGTTGAAGGATGTAGAGGATATTGTACCCGATTGCGATGCATCTACTTGATTTTTTAT
>CAKZMA010000942.1 GCA_937127375.1 uncultured Coleofasciculus sp.
CTCAAGCAATTATCGAAACGTGAATCAAAAAGCATTGAGCAGGCTCGCCAAGATTACGGGGTTACTACAACGGAGGAAGCCGAGATTATTAAACAAACTGATCCGCATCAGTTGTGGCGGATGATGAGCCATAGCTTTGATTCATTCAAACATTTAGACGAAGACGAGCGCCTAATGGCATATTTTCGGCTTTTGGACAAGGATGAGTCAGGTTACATTAGTGGCGAAGAATTAGAAGTTTGTTTGCGAGAGATTAATTCCCAAGTTACTCACGCTGAAATTGAGGCAATGCTGAAGCTAGCCGACACCAACCGCGATCGCCAAATTAGTTATGAGGAGTTTAGGGAAGTTTTGCATCTTCTAGACTAGCTATGATAAATTACTACAAAGTAATCTCTATCCTCATCTTCACTTTTACCCCGTGTCGCTTCCAGAATTTCCAGAAGCGGCGATTTTTTTGACCTCTCCCCCAGCCCCTCTCCTGCAAGGAGAGGGGAGCAATATTCTTTCATTTCCTTTGCTGCAACAGGGAATTCTTGCTCCCCCCTTCCCTGCGAGGGAAGGGGGGCTGGGGGGGTTAGGTCAACCATTGTCGAATCATCTAACCAAAGGTCAATATAACCATCAATCCAGCCATCGCGTTCATCGTAACGACTCACGGCAATCTGACGCTGGCTAATCGGATCAATCTCTGCTTTGCTGCAAGCTAACGGTACATACTTTTTATCGATCCCTCGTTAATATATGAGGGATAATGGCTGGAAAGCGTTTACTCATATCGATATTAGGGATAAATAATGGCAGGCAAACTCAAAAAAGGATCATTAGTGCGCGTAAATCGCGAAACGTTGGATAATAGTGTGGAAGCTAAAGCCAGTGATACTCGCTTTCCTCCTTACCTGTTTGAAAGTGATGGGGAGGTGGTCGATACCCGGGGTGACTATGTCTTAGTCAAGTTTTATGTACCGACCCCGAATATTTGGTTTCGTCTAGACCAACTCGAAGTCACTAGCTAAAGTAGTAGCGTGACACGCCTAATTTGCTCGATTAGCCTGGTCAAAAATCCAGGCTTGCGCCCAAAAAAGCTGTAAAATTGCGCCATGTTAGCTGTGCCACGTTAGTTGTATCGTCGCGATCGCAGAATCGATCTATAGCCATGGCATCTTCCTCGAATTTACCTATCGCCTGCAATGATCACCGCGTCACCGTGATTGGTGCGGGTCACGTCGGTAGCACGTTGGCGCACCGGATTGCCCAACGCAATTTGGCAAATGTGGTACTTTTAGACATTGTTCCCGGTATTCCCCAAGGTATTGCCCTAGATTTAATGGAGGCACAGGGGATGGATTGTCACAATCGCGAGATTATTGGCACCAATGATTATATGGATACCACCGGGTCTGATGTGGTGATCATCACGGCGGGTTTACCCCGTAAACCGGGGATGAATCGAGATGATTTGCTCAAAATTAATGCCAAGATTGCGGTGGAGGTAGCAGAAAAAGCGATCGCGCGATCGCCGGACGCCTTGTACATTATTGTCACAAATCCCCTGGATGTGATGACCTACTTGGTCTGGCAAATATTAGGATTACCCGCGTCACGGGTGATGGGAATGGCGGGAATGCTGGATTCTGCCCGTTTCCAAACCTTTATTGCGATGGAATTAGGGGTATCGATTGCGGATGTCAGTGGGTTAGTCTTAGGGGGTCATGGCGATTTAATGGTACCCTTACCCCGTTACTCAACAGTGCGAGGGATTCCGATTACTGAACTGATGGATGAGGAAACAGTTGATCGTTTAGTTGATCGGACTCGTCATGGTGGCGCAGAAATTGTGAATCTGATGAAAACTGGCGGCGCGTATTCCGCGCCTGCGTCCTCGACTTGCGCCATGGTGGAAGCCATTTTACATAATCAGTCGCGACTTTTACCTGTGTCGTCTTATCTAGATGGGGAGTATGGTTTAAAGGATATTTTCATTGGTGTCCCAACACGGTTAGGATGTCGAGGTGTCGAAAAAGTTGTGGAAATTAACCTCACGGATACCGAACTCACCGCCCTGCATACGTCAGCCGAATCAGTTCGTAAAAATATTAAGCGGGCGCAGGAAATGTTGGGTTAATTGTCAAAACACTGATTTCACGGATTTATTGTCCAGATGGGGGTGGGGGAAAGAAAGATTAGTCACACGGATTACACTGACAGGTTAGTTATCTATTAACAAAGGATAAAGATGTATACGGAATTGATATCATTTGTCCTTTGTTAGGGATGACTGAAAATACGGATGATGGATAACTATGGCATACGCGATCGCGAATTCCCAGGACTCTCAGGTTGAGTCTCCAGTTTTCTCTGTCCAAGACTATTTGCTAAATCCCCCTGACCATACAGAATGGGTAGATGGGCAATTGGTGGAGAAGCAAGGGATGACAGCCAAACATGGTCGAATTCAAGCACGATTAGCTCGATATTGGGGAAATTATAAAGAGGATCAGAGTTTGGGCGGAGATGTTTACACGGAAACCCCCTGTTGGACAGGAGAACGAGGGCGTCGTCCTGATGTATCTTATCTCACTCCTGAACGGGTAGAACAATTTGGCGAGTTTACGGTTTTATCTCAAAGTTTCCCCTTAATTGCTGAGATTATTTCGCCGACAGATGGCGCGGAAGATGTTTTTGGTAAGGTCAAAGAGTATCTGCGATCGGGGTGTCAGGAAGTTTGGTTAGTGTTTCCTGAGAGTCACTGGGTTTTGGTGATTACACAACAGCAACAAGTTTTATTTAACCAGGGTGAT
>CAKZMA010000943.1 GCA_937127375.1 uncultured Coleofasciculus sp.
TAAGTGAGGTACACAGACAGATCCCCGACTTCTCCAAGAAGTCGGGGATCTTGCGGAAGAAGAGTTGTTGAAGATGGGGTGAAAATTGTGCGGGTGGTGAGTGGTCGTCAAGATTTAGAATCCTTGTTTTCTGAGTCGGATGAAGAATGAGGCAAAGGGCAAGCTTTATGAGCTATTAAAACTGATAGTTTAGCAGAGTAAGTACGGAATATTCTATTCTTTAGCTATATGTATGTCCCAGTTTGAAGTGTCTTACTCAACTCATGGGTCAAGTCATATTATCGGGTGTTGAGTCAAATAACTTACCATCTTCTCGCCCTAGATATTCTTGAGCTACTTTCCGATTTGATTCTTCAAATTCTTTCATCAAATCAATTCGTTCCTGAGTTGTAAGTAATTCAGGGCTGATTAAGCTGTCAGGTAAATTGGAGACCATACTGGAAATTGGATTGCCAGAGCTTAAAACTGTCTGTTTATATAGCTTTTTTAGTCTCATTGGTGACTTATGCATCCTGCCTCTGTAAAATTCATTTAAAAATCGCATAATCTTAATGAGCTTTATGCTAGGTGTAACATTTTTATTTTTACTAATAAAATTTAATTTCAGCTCATCTAAATTGAGATTAGTAGCCATTAAAAAGTCATTGATTAATCCACCTTTTAAATTAGTTCTATCAAACACTCTAACTATTATATTTTCTTTGCCAAATGCCTTTTTCCAACGTTTCAATAATTGATAATAGTCTCCAAAATTTTTGTTATCTTCAATATATTTTATAGGACTATCCCAATAACGACAAATTTTAATATATTCACAGTAAAACGACATAAAGTAATCATCCTGTTTTCTTAGGTAAACTATAACTTTAGTGTTGTACCTTGACAGATGCTCCTTTAGTAGAGAGAGTCGATTATCATTAATCGTAGAAAAATCTTCTGCGCTAATTAAAACCTTACTTAAATCAGACTTCTTTGTCTTAATTTCTCTATGAATATCCTCCCAATCACCAGCATTAGAATCGTAAGCCTTGCATTCTTTATCTAGTGCCCAAAATAAATTATGATCCCCTGACTGAAAACAGTTAAAGTTTGGATTTATAGTTATACCAGAGGTAGGATAGAGTATGCCCTGAGCCAAGAGGTTTTCCCTATTTTTTAACAAGAAATTTTGTAGGGAAGTTGTTCCCGTCTTCGGTATACCAATATGGAGATAAACTGTAGTCATACTTTTATTTTTTTAATTATAAGAGGTCAATGAGCAAATTTATACGAACGAAAATGTTTTATACTAATTGTTGCAATTGAGGGAATTTTCCTTTATTTTATTTTTTATGACGAATTTCCTCTCGATTGGCTATCAATTCAAGCGATAGCGAACTTTACGAATCATTGAACGAATCCCAATACTTTTAACCTGCGCTCGCACCGCAAAAGGTAAACCACTCAAAGCTGGATGTCCCCTAACCAGCTTATACCACCATCCAACCCAACTTCTAGGCGGTTCTAACCAATCCTGTTGGGTCTCATTCAGTACATCTTTGTAACGACGAGCTACACAAGCATAGGGAGAAACTGATTGGTAAATCCGTTCCGAGTCTTTCGCCAACCAAGGCTTTACTCCCATTGCATGAATGACCGGAGGCATCCCGTGTATTAAACTCATGACTCGTTGAGTTACAGTATAACCTCGTAGGGTCAGGCATTGGGCAATATCTCGCCCGTATCTTAATAACTTAACTGACATAGCCTGATAATTTTTAGCACCCAATAAAGCAATAAATGAACTGTCAGAACCTATAAAATGAATCGGTCGTTCATTCCTGGGACGAGTTTGCCAGTGCTGATAATTCGGGTCTCTGAGCATTTCCCGCCAGTGTTCCAAAAAAGTTCTGTGGGATTGCGTCACCCACATACAGCAATTTGAGGGATCGCGGGGGAAGCTACGCCCTAGTTCTAAACCCCATGGTATTGTGCGGTCATGAGTTGTAAAACCTCCTAGACCTGGAAGTTCAGAGGCGACCAGTACATCATCCGGTTGCTCAAGCAGCACTTTGGGCAAAGACCTAGACAGAATCATATCGGTGTCCATCCAAATTGCTCGACCATAGCCTTGGTCTAACGCCCAGAGTAATACATCCGGTTTCACATTAAACCCCGTCGCCTCAGTTGGGACTTGCTTATGCAACGATACACGATGATCGCTAACCCAATTCTGCAAGTCAGCTGTAGCGTTAGGGGCAAAAACATGGATACTCGCTTCGGGAAAATTCGCTTCGATACTTACGACAAGAAGCTTAACCCCAATCTCGTAGTTGGGTCTATTTTCATAGATCACTACCGCTGTATCACTATCCCGCTTTGACATGAGACTTGTCTTGTAAAGAAACTGGTGAGAAAAACCGCAGTTATAAAATTTAGCTTATGGTACTCCATTACAGGATGATAAACAAGTCCTAATTCTAAGCGATCGCGTCAATTCGTTGCCCAAGACTCAACCCCCGATAAGGCGGTAGAAGACCAGGCGGTAGAAGACCAAAACGCCCCTAATCTAGACTATTGGTAGGATACTCGTCTGCCATTCCCAACTAGCAAGGGCGTTGGGTTACGCGCCATGTTCAACGCATTAAAGCGAAGGATCAAGTCGGGGCGGGTTTAGTCACATCTGGGTAACGTCAGAAACGATAGTAGTAAAACCCGCCCCTACACACTCAAAACGCCCCCACCTGTGAAGATTTACCACATCATTACGGCTGTTTCTCCGGCGCGATCGCTATAGTAGAGGCGGATACGTAACACATATC
>CAKZMA010000944.1 GCA_937127375.1 uncultured Coleofasciculus sp.
TCCAGAACAAGATTGCTGCCACTGATTTTTATTCTCTAAATTCTGAGTTTCTCCAGGTGGAACCGTCCGTTCTTCGACAAAGTAAATTTCTAAACTTTCTAGTTGTTGGTTTCCCTGATGCTGTTCATTCCAGGTGCGACATAAATACTCAGCATAATAAGGATAAAGTTTATTACCGATCGCGCGATTGAGATTGATGAAGTAGGTACGCCACTGCATATTGGGATACAGGGCATTGCGCTGCTTAATCGTTGGCTTATCCCAATTTACAGATCTCCCATTCCGCAAAAGGTCAACCTCGCTACCATCCTTGAGTTTACCGACAATAACGTGCCAGCCATCATCTCTGGGCGGCGCTGGGGCGAAAATACTCCAGGATTGATCGAGTCGCAAGAGGCGACTAATCCAGTCTAGGGAATTCAGCGTCCTTGACTTCATCACCCGGTCAATTTTGGCACGAACATTGGGATCGAGTGTCTGCTTTAGGGATCGCGCATCAGCTAAACTGCGGAAATTCCAAACGGTAACGTAAGCCAATAACAACAAGGTGACGATGTTTAATAGTCCCGAAGAACGGACTTCCACCGGACGAAATTTTAAGGGGGCGGTGAATTGACCCGCAACTTGACGATTTGAGGCAATTGTCTCATAGAACTTTGTTCCCACCGCCATCAAAGGACGCCAACGGAGAATATAAGCGAGAGGTTTAAAGACCGGAGAAAGACTCACCACATACGCCATCGCTTCCCACTTGAAATGCCTGTTATCCTGCCAGTCTACAACCACCCAGGAGTTTTTTTCCTGCATGTCGGCATAAATTGAGGGGTCATCCTGCGCCGTTTGTAAGGGGGTTTTGGGCAAGATTAAAAAGGTTCGCAACAGATAAACAACCTTTTTACAGAACCCACAGTCGGCATCATAATAAATCCTCAATCCTGCCCGTTCGGGGGTATACACTCGCTTATAAAGGGCATCCCATACCTCAGTTGGGATAAACACCAACCAGACAAATATCCCTAATGCTGGAAACAAGCCGATATGCAGCGTCAAGCCAAACCCAATATGTAACAAGATAAACGTGATAATCGTGGCGCAGCGGAAAAACGTGGTGCGCCAGGGGATAAATAGAAATAGGGGTCCAATCCACTCCAATATTAATGTGGCAACGGTGGAAAACACTAACAGGGGCGGGAAGTTCAGCAAGAATTGACCCAGTGGTGCAGCGTACTGGTCAAAACTTAAGGCATAATAGACGGCGGTGAGTTTGGGAAACCAGATATCGCTGGTTGTTTTAAACGCAGCGGAAAAGGCATAGATGTAATAAATTTGTAAGGTTAGCGCGAATGTAGCCCCGGTGATAATCCGCTTGGGTAACGGCTTACTGGATGAATTTAAGGAACTATCCACCGAGTAACACGCCCCTAGGGGTAAAAACATCATCCAGAACAATAGCGCCCGCATCATGTCATCGGCGGCAAATAATACGGTAGGATTCCGATTTTGTAGGGAAATCAACAACACCCAAGACGCGATCGCAGCTAACCTTGTCCGGTATCCTACCAGTAGGGCGACGGCAATTAACCCCGCCAGCAAAAAGACAACGCCTTGAATAAAGGGTTGACCCCCCAGTAGATGTACAGACCAATACCAGGGATGCAGAATTTCCTCGATCAATGCTGGGCGCGGCAATACCCCCGCATCGCTGTACAGTGTTGTAATATCCTGGGCACGGATGAGCAAATCGGCAATCAGGATAATCGCGACACCGATACGAAACACAGCTAGCGATCGCAAATCAAACCCAAACAAGGGTTCAAGTTTACTCAACCACTTACCTTTCGGTTTCTGCACACTGGACGCCATAAACGGTAGACCTCACGGGATTTTAGGATTTGCCTCAAAAAACGATAATTTCGATACTAAGTCAGTAAAATTCCCCTTAAGTATGAAATATGACGAATGACGAATGACAAATAACAAATGACAATTAACGAACCGTTTTTCGTCGCCGTTTCCAGAATAGCTGTGCCAATTGTCGCCTTAAATTAACCAACCATTGACCGACCCAATGCTGCAACACCCGCAAGCGATGGCGCAGGGTGGGCAATCGCTGAAGATAGACGAATTGTCTAATCATACCAGCCAAACGACCGCTGATCTTCATGGCAAAACTGGACACTACCGCCTCCCCTTTTCCCAAGGTCAACATTTCGCCTAAATGTAAATAGCGGAACGGCTTTAACCGTTTACGCCTAACCGCCCGATACAGGTTTTTGGCGGCACAATCCGCTTGTTGGTAAGCCACTTGTGCGGTTTTGGGGAGTTGACCTGGATAATCTTGAATTTCTGCCATATCCCCTAGGGCTAAGACTTCTGGATAATCCACAACCTGTAAAGTAGGGTGGGTGAGTATCTTACCTTGAGGATTCTGCTGACAAGGGAGATGGCGTACCCATTCAATTGAACGAGTCCCCACTGTCCATAACACCAGATCAACAGGCATAAGGGTTTTTCCGTTCTGATTAATCAGGGTAATTTGATCCGATTCAATCGCCTCTACGCTAGTTACAAAATCCATTTGTACTCGACGTGCAGTTAAGGCGCGATAGGCGGATTTTTGACTGTAGGGGGTAAAGGTTTTCAGCAATTGCTGACCCCGTTCAATCAGTCTTATCTGTCCCCGTTCCTGCAAGCGATCGCTCAGTTTACAAGCTAACTCTACACCACTGGGTCCTGCACCGATCACCGCGATGCGAATTTGGGGCAAATTCGACTGTTCCAACTGGTTAAGCTGTTGGTTGAGGCGTTCTGCATCAGTAACGGTGCGAAAGGGATAAGCGTAAGTCGCCACACCCGGTACGCCCTCTAAGCGCATCTCGGCACCAACGGCTAAGACTAAATAGTCATAATTTAGGATTTTCAGATTTTGCCCTAATTCTGATAGTGTCTCTAATTGCAGCTTCACTTGGCGTTTTTCGAGATCGACCGCCTGAATATTTCCTTGACAAAAGTCAACCGTTGTGTTTTCAATTAAGGTTCGATAACGGGGGGCAATTTCCCAGGCTTGCAGTTCCTGGGTCACCCGTTCATAAAGTAAGGGTGTAAACACTAGATGATCTTTGCGATCGATTAAGGTAATTTTATACTTCGGTGATTTAAACA
>CAKZMA010000945.1 GCA_937127375.1 uncultured Coleofasciculus sp.
GGAAGATGGGGGAGATGGGGAAGATGGGGGAGATGGGAAAGATGGGGAAGTTAACTCAAAACTCTACCTTACCTGTTAAATTTCGCCATCATATTCAAAATACCAGTCTTCATGCATTTGGGCGACTTGTGCCAATTTGCCATTTCGACCTAATGCTTCATCGGCTAATTGGGCAATCCAAATATTCGGTACAGCTTGAGGTCTATTTTTCAGAACTAGGGATAAGGCTTCCTCCTCTTGACCCGCCCCTAAAAGGATGGCATAAATTGTTAAAGCGATCGCGGCGGATCGGCTGATCCCGGCTTGGCAATGGATGAGAACATCTCCGCCTTCCTGGGAAATTATCGGCACGAAGTCAATTACTTGACGAATATGCTCAGATGTCGCTAAAAGATAGTCGGGTTCATCAGGATTTAAAGCCACAATATCATCAAACTCTAACCGCAGTCGGTGAGGAACTTGGGTGTAACCTGGGGGAGGGGCGGTATCGGGTTCGCCAATCGAGATGATATGCGCGATCGCGTCTCCTGTCTCGGAAGCGAGAAGTTGGCTGGCTTCAGAATAGGAAGCAATCCAGATTTTCGGTAGATTGTTTGCTAGAAATTCAGTCACAATCGTTACTAATTGAATTTAGATTTTGGCTTAATTTTTCCATGAAACTCTCCCAACAGTTTACCGACGCCTTAACCTTTGCTACTGAACTCCACGCCAACCAAACCCGTAAAGGGAATGGTGTTCCCTATATCGCCCACCTGCTAGCCGTTTCTAGTATTGCCTTAGAATATGGGGCAAATGAAGAGGAAGCGATCGCGGCGCTTCTCCATGATGCCATTGAAGACCAAGGCGGTGCAGCAACCCGTGAGGAAATTCGCCGCCGCTTTGGGGATACAATTACTGAGATCGTAGATGGGTGTACCGACGCTGACACCACACCTAAACCCCCTTGGCGTCAGCGCAAAGAAGCTTATATTGCCCATATTTATACTGCATCAGCTTCAGTTCGTTTAGTGTCTGCTGCGGATAAGCTGCATAATTCTTGGTCAATTCTTAAAGATTATCGCATTTTAGGGGATAATTTATGGCAACGCTTTCATGGGGGTAAAGAGGGTACACTGTGGTATTACCGTTCCTTAATTGAAGCCTTTCGCACCCAGGGTTCTATGCCGATTATTAACGAGTTGGATCGGGTGGTGAGTGAATTAGAATTATTAGCAGGTGTAGCTGACAAGAATTCTGAGTGTTGATTTCTGTAGGGGCGGGTTTTATCGGTATCGTGGGTTGTCACCCGGATGTAACTAAACCCGCCCTAACTCAGTCAAAGGTATACCCCAATCCCAGTACTGCGATCGCATAAAATCCTTAGCCCCATTTCTCC
Source organism: uncultured Coleofasciculus sp. (assembly GCA_937127375.1). Taxonomy (GTDB): domain Bacteria; phylum Cyanobacteriota; class Cyanobacteriia; order Cyanobacteriales; family Coleofasciculaceae; genus Coleofasciculus. The sequence goes on from CAKZMA010000945.1 coordinate 1,376, forward strand.
CTAATCGTGCTATGAAACCCATACTTCTAACCACGGCTGCTATTTTCACCGCCATAACGCTAAATACCAGCGCCTTCGCCGAAAATCTGCAAAATATCCAAAAGGTGATATCCACCAAAAACTGTCCCGGATGTGATCTCGCCGATGCAGGTCTCGTCATGGCAGAATTAGTCGGGGCAAACTTGAGTGGGGCAGATTTGAGTCGCGCTAATCTGAGTCGGGCAAATTTGACGGGGGCGGATCTCACTGGTGCAAATCTTAGTGGCGCGTCTCTCAATGGCGCAAATCTAACTGGGGCAAATCTCAGTGGCGCTATTTTAGTGGGAACGGATCTCCGAGATGCTTATCTGGTTAATGCACAATTGTTTGGTACCGATCTCAGTAGCGCTTATATTCAAGGAACAATCGGTCTTCCTGAGTATGCCGGAACCCCTGAAGATTTTTATGCTTGGGGTGTGATTGAAGCCGAACGAGGAAACTATCAAGCGGCTATTCAACATTATAATCAAGCCCTGAATCTAAAAGCTGAATTTGCTCCCGCCTATTTAGCCCGGGGAATCGCCCAATTTCGCTTAAGCAATCACACCAGTGCTATCCGAGATGCTGAAGTGGCTAGTCAGCTTTTTACGACTCAAGAAAACCCGGTTGGTTTTCAAGCCTCCCAGAATCTGATCGCTATGGTGGAAATTGCCCAAAATCCTCCCGAAGTTCGTTCTCGCCCATCGTTTGGCAATGCTCTGGTGGGGATTGGTTCACTGCTTTTGCGGTTTTTGTCACCGCTTTGACTGTTAGATCCTGATTGTCGGAATTTTGTTTTTTAACGCAGAGTAACGCAGAGGTTTACGCAGAGGACGCAGAGGATTTTTGAAGGATTTGGAGGGGGCTTTTATCGAGTTCGGACACAACGGGTAATGGTGTCGTTTTCGATAGTTGGTTGAAATGGTTTTCTTTTATAAACTATGACTAGAATACCTTCTAAGAGTGAAAGTGAGCAAATGTTGAAGTGGCTGAATGAAAATCGGCACACTTTGTTGGATTTATATCGCAATCAATATGTGGCTTACAATGACCATTGTGTCATTGCTCATAGTGAAAATTTGCGAGAGGTTTTGGAGTTGGCTACAGCATCAGGCGAGACGTTTGCTATTTATTTAGTGCCACGCAGCACTGCTTCTATCCAGATTTTACCAATTTTCTACTCTGGTGTTGTCCAGACTCCAGGTAAAGTGGTCAGTCCACTTCTGAGTGCGTGGGTTGAAAAGTGGCACGGTTTCTCCAGTTAGTGGATCTTCGGCTTCTGTGGTGTCAGACTTAAATTCATTGCAGGTACGACAGGCAAGGCAGAGATTTTCAAAGGTCGTCGCTCCCCCTTTTGAGCTAGGCGAGATATGATCGTAGGTCATGGGAATGCCGCTATTGGCTTCACTGGTCAAACAGTAGCAGCAACGGTGGCGATCGCACGCTTCAATTTGAGCTTTTAGTCTTTCAGGGATATAGGTAGACACAAGAAATTAGGGCAAAGGTACATGGTGTCCGCGCCAGCGCAGTAGTGCAGCTGCCTGTGCTTTCCGCAGCATGAAGCAGTCTGCCTCGGTTCGTAGTGCTGTTAGTTCCGTTCGTTCGGCATCCGTCAGCGTACCCTCTTGATTGCGATCGAGTAGGATATTGTACCGCTCCATATCGGCTACAGTCTTTCGACTTTGAGCAATTTTCCATAATGCCTCATCTTCCATTCTGTCCAAGGCTGCTAGGTCAACCTGAAACTCATCGGGTACATTATTCCAATC
>CAKZMA010000946.1 GCA_937127375.1 uncultured Coleofasciculus sp.
TTGGGAACAGAGTTAGAACCAAAGCAAATCGCCCCTGAAGGGGAAACATTCGGTAAAGGAACATGGAAAACTTCGGCGAGACTGTCGAAGTGGCGAGACTTCACCGCCCAAAGATAATAACGACTTCCCTTCCCCATGAAAATTAAACCGGGTAACGGGATATCCAGTCTGAGAGGTTTGTCAGCCAGAATGCAGCAGATTAGGTAACGGTTAGGAGGGATAAACTTAACCAGCCAATCGCCCTCTGAACCACTACCCCAGCGGACAACACCAGGGGGGAGAAATCCTGAATCCACCGACAGATGAGTGAAAGCAAATCGAACAGCTTCCGGAGAAATGAGTTTAGTGATGGTTGCTTCTCCCTCTTGGTAGCGAACGATATATTGCCCATGTGACATCCTCCTACACCGAATCAAAGATTACGGTGTAGGCTTCCTTTGTCGTAGCCCTTCGACTTCGCTCAGGGCTACGCTTGGGGCGTTTTATAGTTGGGAATATGCCCAGCCCAACTCTCTTGATGTTAATCGCTGCGTTCCAATCCCGATCCAAAATCAACCCACATAGACACTCATGTATTCGGATTGATAAATCTTTTTTGACTAGACGATTACAGCAAGAGCATACCTGGCTTGTATTATGGGGTTTAACCTTCACTACCGACTTACCAGCTTTCGCAGCTTTGTAAGTGAGAATTGATAGAAATTGACCCCAACCAGCATCATTGATTGACTTGTTTAAACCTGATTTGGCGCTTTGCCCATTGGGTATATACTTTCCACTTTCATCCTGTTTAGGTTTGCTTTTTCGGGATAGGTTTCCCGGTTTAATATCCTCCACAAAGAATACTTTTTCATTTCGACTCACCAGTTTGGTCGCCGACTCATAATGGAATTGCTTCCGCTTCCGTTGTAGCCTTTGGTGGTGCTTGGATATCTTTTTCGCCAACTTCCGCCGCGACGCTGACTTGTGAGGCTTACTATCCTTGCGGTTAGCCAATTTTGCCAGCTTTGACTCAGACCTGCGGTAATGCTGCTGAATTGGCTCAATCTCACCATCCGAGGCTGTCCAAAACTTCTCTAGTCCCACATCTAACCCAACAGAGTTCTCTTGTGTCGCTTCTATCTTTGGTAATTTCAGACTAGGAACGGATTTATCCTCTAAGGTTAAGCAAATATACCAACCATCGGCGCGATGTGACACCAGTGCCGCCTTAATCGTAAATCCTTCTGGGATTGGACGATGGTAGATTAGTTTTACCTGACCTACCTTGGGTAGGTTGATATAGGCAATGTCGCGTCGTGTATCACCGTTTTGGCGTCGGTGAGGATTAGGGGTAACGGCGAGGCAGTCTGGCTTTAACTGGGGAATCGAAAATGTCCGATACCGCCGCACCGACTTGAACCGAGGTTTTCCGCTTCGCTTCCCATTTAGATCACCTTTGATAAAGCGGTTAAACGTATCCTCTACTCGCTTAATCGCTTCCTGTATAACTTGGGAGTGAACTCCCTCATATAGGTGCTTATAAGCTTCCCTTGACCAATGAGCAGCCCGTTTCTGAGAATAGTAAGTTGGCTGGTCTTTAAGTTCTGGTAGATGGGTGATAAAAATTGGACAAGTATTGACTGGGTGGCGGTTACACTCCCACCAGTTAAACCGTTCCTCTAGCATCAGATTGTGTATCCAACAAAGTTTACACAGCCATTCATTTAGCTGATAAGTTTGTTGATTGTCCGGCACAATTCGATACTGGTAATTTAGTTTAAATGTGTCTTTGCTTCGCTTCAATCTTTATCACCTCCTTCAGCTAAATTATAACACTTATAAGCCCCAAAAATAGAAATAAATTTCTAACACTGGCGATTCATCCCACGCTCACCCTGAGCGGAGTCGAAGGGTAGAGCGTGGGGCTTCTCGCCGAATTAGCTAAAATCAGCAACTGACAGAGAGATTGATGGTTGATTTCCTTGTGAATCAGAGAATTAGCAATAATCGAAGGGTCAATCGAGGGAAGGGGCGGGAGTAGTGTCATGACATTTTAGCTTGATTCCAGAGGTCAATGAGCGACAAATATCGGGTCTTATCAGCCGCAATCCAGCGTCTAAGTTGGCTTTCCTTATCCCATAACTGCAACGCCAGTTTCCACTGTTCGGTCAAACCATCTAAACTTTCCCTTGACCAGGCAAAATAGTCCATACATTCCCAACACGAATCAATCCAAATACAATGGGTAGAATGGTCTACAATACTCAGGGCGTCGTACAAATAGCCTAAGGGTTTCGGGGTATGTTGACAGAGAATTTCCAACCTGTCAAAATCCAGTTGTTCGACGGGAAGGACAAAATCTAGGGTTATCCCCAACCGCTCTTGCCATAACGAAACCGGGAAGTCCTGACCCAAAAGGTAGATAAGGAACTGGTGAAATTCATCAAACTCATCAATTCCCCGTTGATACCAATCTAAATCATGGGGATAAACCGTAATATACGACATTCGCTCCTCCAGCGCCTCACCCCATTCCCACTCAAGTCCGATGGGAAAGAGTCGTTCTTCAACTAGGCGAAGGAATTCCATTTCTTTGGGACTGTGAGAGCATTGCCAATCCTCAAAATCCGGTTCGATACTTGCCGTTGATTGAGTCCATTCAGCCGGAAAATACTCCCGATACAGCGACAATAGAATAACTTGTTGCGAAAGCCTTTGTAAATAATCTATCCCCTTTTCAAACGAGAGGGGTATAGAGAATAAACTCAGGAAGTCTAAGGCTTCAGCGTAGGTAATAATCGGAGTCATTTGTACCAATCAAAAGCCAAGCAGTGGAGTTTGAGCAGGAATGGGTGAAGCCGATTTGAGAGCAGAGGTAGCCCGCCTCGTTTCCGTAGAGGCTTTCTCCCCGACGTGAGTGGCATCCTGGAGTGTTGGCTGAAGCGGAATCAGCGTTTCAAGGGTTAATCCGCCTTGAATCTCTAGTGCTTTAAGTTGTATTGCCAACAGAATCACTGGGTTAATATATTCGGGAGCATTCTGCCAAATTTGCCAGGGAATCTGGGTATTGCCTTTTGTCCCAGGTCGTTTGACAATTTCAATTAGGGTTTCGCCTTCGTTTTCGGTGCGTTTAAAGGTAGCATTGGCAATATCTGGATAGAAGGGAAGCAGGGTATCCGTGATGGCTTGGTCTGTAGCAGCTTGTTCGGGAGTCAGGATAATTTCCTGACCTTCGAGGAGAATTTTGGGCATGATTAAAATGAGGTTAGAAAAGCGTTAATTGGTGTTGTTCAGTCGGAGAGGAATCAGTTTGAGACAAAGGTTTGGCAGGAGGCAACTTGCAGGTAGATGCTGGGGTTGAGAGTTCTCTTTGAACGGTTAGTTGTTGCAGCCGCTTCTTTCTCTCAACTGCTGCAGCTGCCCTTTCTGGCATTTGCGATTGTAGCTCCTCCAGCATCTGTTGAATAACGGGAGGCAGGTTGAGTTCAGAGAGTGTAGTTGTGGTCAAAAGGGGCGGGTCATTCTTGATTCCCACGCCAATTGATACCGTTCGGTTTTGGTTATCTTCAGAACTGGGGAGAATCTCTAGATGAACAATGATTCGGGTTTTATGGAAGTTATAGCCGTCCAAATCGGTGGTAGGGACACCACTTGTGCTGTCATCTTTCCCCGATGGCAAATGGGATTCCCTATCGCTATCTAAAGCAGAAGTATTGATTGTTTGGGGCTGTTCTTGAGGTACTGGGGTTGGCATAAGGCTTTCAAATTCGGAATTCATCTAGGCGCGAATTCATCTGCTCAAAACAAACAGGAGGTGGTAGTAGAGGAGAACCAATGCCTTGCACGATAAAATCTCCCTGTTCGCCACCGAACCAAATCAAGGTAATGACAATTTGAGTCGGGTCGTAGTTAGCCACTCTTTTTGCGGTTTCAGCATCGGGCCAAGAGCCATTCATCAAAGTTTGAAACCCTTCATCTTGCTCACCCAAGTAAAATCCAGGTGTAGTTCCTAATAGCCATCTTTGTCGCGGACTAACTCCGGAGTCTTGAGAATAGATGGCGCGGGTAGAATCAATTAGCACAACTCCGCGTCCGGTCTCTAAATACCCCTGCCAGCCAAGGGCGGCAATAAGCTGGTAGTTGATTTTAAGGAATTCCAGGCGAATGGAGTCGTTATCAAGGTCGAAATTTCGGTCTGGTTTCATGAATTTATAGCATAATAATGTAAGGTTTTGTCAGTAATCCCTTGTCCGTTAAAGGTTCCCCACTTGTAAGCACATTCCCCCGGCTTGTATTTGGGAGATAACTGACTCCACTCATCCCAAGCTGGGAGTAAGTTTGGGCTGATGTATTTCAGGCTCATCCCGATAAAAATCCAAGTCTCGTACTGGTCAGCAAACCGGGGATGAATCACTTCTAAAAGGAGCAAAGCCGTGTTAATATCCGTGTTGAGTGTCGTGCAATTAGCCCTCTGAGTCCGGTTTTTTTAAAATGGCTATGGCGGGGCATTTTCAAAAGTTCTGATAGGCGAACAGGGTTTGTCATTCTGTCAATCGCCCACTGGGGTGCGTGCGCCACATCAGCTTGGTCGGGTCGGCAATGGGGAAGCCACTTGTAAGAGCCGGTCAGGGGATGAGGAGAGGGAGGTAGAACAGATTGCAATCCAGTACCCCGCAGTTCCAGAGCTTCCCCTGGTGCTGTAGAGATTTTACAGGATTTGAGTTGGTGGTTGATGCCGGGAAGAGAAAACAGGTACTGAGCGCGTCCTGGTCTTCCAGAGGTGAAAGCGACAGTTTTGGGAAGTCCTCTCCCTCTAGATAACTCCTGAATCTTAGCATGAGCGCTTTCTCCATCGACATCCACAGCCAGCAGGAATTCTGGCTCGGTTTGTCCGCACAACAAGCCAATACCTTGGGGGGTTACTGGGTAGAACCCCCGATGTTTATTTAGAACTTGCACTGCTCCAGTTTGGGTGAGTAATTTTGCCATTTGCGAAGGAGAGAATGGATGGAGTTGCCACTGATATCCCAAGGGTTGTTTGTTGCCATTGGTAGGAATAATGAGCCAATGTTCTGGCAAGATAGATAAGGTTGAAATAAGGGGGTTCATTTAGCGCAAAGGTAGAAGGATCTAGACGAACTTAAAACCTTTTTGGACTATAACCTTGTTGTTCAATCCAATCAACAATGTCTTGATTGGAAATTTGTCCACCTTCCCTAGGCATTATTGCAATAAACTCAGCACAAAATGCTCGTTTTAAGCCAGCAGCAGCGCGAGAACTATAACCTCGGTACATTTTGATTGCATCCTCACCGTTCGTCGGCAAAAATTGATTGAGAATATCCAGGGCAAAATCATTAGGACCAGAACCACCGTAACCCCATTCGTGACCGTCAGGACTGCCGGAAATACAGGTTCTAGGAACGTTGCTTAAGGCAGAAGGACCCAAGTTACTGGCATGACAGCGCATGGCAATTACGTCTCCCTTGAACTCCCCAGCCAGCATCCATCTCCCGTGGTAAAGACCATAGTCGTAGTCTTCTGGATGGTTTTTCATGAACCCAGCGGCTTCAACTAAATTTA
>CAKZMA010000947.1 GCA_937127375.1 uncultured Coleofasciculus sp.
TTTCCCCGATATTTCAGCAAAGCCACCATTACCACTTTCGCTACCGCCTCGTGCTGTAATTGTTCCATAAAAACGGCTGGCTTCATCTGCCCAAACAATTACTCGTCCGCCATTCCCATCAGTTAAAGCATCTGAATTAATGATTGAATCTTCGCTAACAAATGTGATATCAGCATTGGGAATTGTGCCTTCCCCTTGATAATCCCCACCAATTCTTACCGTACCGCCACCATTGATACCAGAGGCGTCAAGATTGGCGGAAAGTAACCCAACTTTTTTGCCAATCACATTGATTTCACCGCCAGTTGAGGGTGAGGAGGAGGGCGCAAAGCCTTGCGCCCCTACGGTGTCGTCAACGGTGTCGCCAATGGTTTCGTCAATCGTGGAAACATCGATTGTGCCAGAAATAATCGCGACTCCTGTTTCGTTTGGTACAGTTATCTGAGAATCCGCCAACTGTACCTCTCCCGATGCGGTCACATCAACGCCAGTCTCTACCGTTTGGGCTGAACCTGTTAACAACTCGGCGACATTTAATGGTGTGATTGGCACTAATACCCCGTCTTGATTCCGAGGCGCAGTAATCTCTAATGAAAGTAACTGTCCCGATTGAGAAATCCTCACCCGATTTGACCCTTCAACCGCCGTAATTGTAATCTGTCCCCCTGGTGCTGTTAGTTCCCCGGTGTTAATTACAGTTCCGCCTAATAGGGTTAACCTCTGTCCCGGAGAAACGGCTAAATTTCCAGCATTGACAATTGTCCCTGATTGGGATAAATCAAAGGCAAATTGATTGGGATCTCCTACCAACTGCTGATAATTATTATCCCCAACTGCATTAAACCAATTCCCCCCGTTAAAGCCAATCCCCGTCGCGGTTGTGGCGATGAAATCAGCAGGAACATTTAATTGAGCATTTGTGCCAAAAACAATTCCGGCTGGATTCATCAAATATAAATTCGGCGTTCCTCCTGTCACCTGAATCAAGCCATTAATCAGTGAGGGATTTCCGCCAACCACTCGCCCCAAAATATTCCTCAAATGCGGATTCGCTAAAAAATTGGCAATTTGCCCTTTATCTAAGCCAAATTCCTGAAAACTGTGGAAGAGATTCGCCTCATCTGCATCCAGACTCCCCCCGGAAATGTTAAACTGATTCCCCTCCGGTATGACAATTGTCCCCGTACCATCAGGGGCGGCGGTAATCGGTTCAGCGTTCGTAGTCGGCGCTGTCTTCGCCACCAAAATTAAACCAATAACCAGAAATAACCAGCTAAAGCACCATTGAGCAGATTTCATCGGATCAAGCTCCCAGGCAGTATCTAGAGCAATTTTTTCACTTGTGCCAGTATTTTTTTTCTTGTCGTTATAAAAGTATAAAAAACGATAGCTAATTTAGGTTTAATTAATTTTAATTTACGTCTAAACGTTCCTTGGATAAGAGTGGTATCGGTTATGAATAGCAGAACTATTGGCGGGCATAAGCAATATCACTGACGTGCTATAGTGTCAAGTAAAAATTGAGGAGAGGGCGACCCAACCGTCTGTAGGGGCGGGTTTTACCGATAACCTGTCAGCCAAAACGGGTAACTTTTGTAAACCCGCCCTGTTTCTAGGGTTGTTAATTAATGCAAGAAACCTGAGTCGGGGCGGGTTTAGTCACATCCGGGTGTCACCGAAAAGATAGTAATGAAACCCGCCCCTACACAATTCAACACTCGCGTTGCGCCACATGCCGTGAAAAGTCAGACCTATTAATATGGGGTAAAAAGCAGGTATCATAAACCTTAAAGCCTTCTGTTTTTTACCTTTTTATACAATAACCCACTTATGTCAAGCGAATTTAACTTCTTTCAACAGTGGTATCCCCTCTCCCCGGTTGAAGATCTCGACCCCAAACAACCCACTCCCGTCACCGTTTTGGGGTGGCGCTTGGTGATTTGGAAACCGCCTTCCTCACCAACCTATCGTGTTTTTCTCGATCAATGTCCTCATCGGTTAGCACCATTAAGCGAAGGGCGTGTTGATGACAAGACAGCAAACCTGGTATGCAGTTATCATGGTTGGCAATTTAATTTTCAAGGAATCTGTACTCATATTCCCCAAGCCGAAACTCCCCAAATTGTGACCAAGAATCAAGATAATATCTGTGTACAAACTCTTCCCTGTTGCCAGGAAAATGATTTACTTTGGGTGTGGCTCGATGCTAATTCCCCAGAACTAGCAGCGGCTACTCCTCGCCCCCTGTCGCCCCAAGTTGATGCCAGTAAAGGGTTTGTTTGGTCTTCAATGGTGCGTGACTTGGACTATGATTGGCAAACCTTAGTAGAAAATGTTGCTGATCCTAGCCATGTTCCCTTTGCCCATCACGGTGTTCAGGGAAATCGCGATCAAGCCCAGCCCATTGCTATCGAAATTGTCCAATCAACTGCCAACCGAATTGAGGGGAATACTGTCGGACGTTTCAACACAAAAATAACATTTGAGCCGCCTTGTCATTTGGAATATGCTATCAGTTTTGGCGATAAAGGACAGCAGGTGGGATTGGTAACCTACTGTATCCCAGTTGCTCCCGGTAAATCCCGGATAGTAGCTCAGTTCCCTCGTAATTTTGCCAAAACTTTATCGCGGTTAACCCCGCGCTGGTGGAATCATATCACCGTCCGCAATCTGGTACTGGATGGGGATATGATTTTGTTGCATCAACAAGAGCGTTTTCTCCAACAACGCCAATCAGTGGAAAGCTGGAAAACTGCCTATAAATTGCTAACCAGTGCCGATCGCTTTGTGATTGAGTTTCGTAAATGGTTTGATAAATACTGCCAAGGAACACTACCCTGGAATCAGGTGGGGCTAAATCCTTCAGATACAATCTCTATCAACGATAACCGCCAGGAAGTGCTGGATCGTTACCGACAACATACCCAGCATTGTCGTAGCTGTAGCACCGCTTTGAAAACGGTGCAGCATTTACAAGTTCTACTATTGGGGGGCTTTGTCCTAACAGTTTCTGGCGTCGCTTTACTTCCCGATGCGTTGCGATTACGTCTGGGTTTACCGTTAATGGTTATGGCATTTTTGGGTTTAGCTGGATTCACTTGGCTGAAAGTTTGGCTAGAACCCCGATTCTATTTTGTGGACTATATTCATGCTCAACGATAGAATTTTATCATTGAATCGGGCGCAAGTCTTTGCGCCCCTACAGTTTCCGGGCGTAATTCTAATTCATCAAATAAGGTGTGCCACGCCACTACTTACCATAAACAAATTCAGCCTTCTGCCCTGGACTCTTCTTGTCTTAGGTTTCCCGATTCAGGGCAGACATCATCGCCTGTTGACTAACCAGTTGATAAACTTCCCGAAAATATTGCATGACACGACTATCAGCCGCTGCTAAGGGGATTGTCCCCAAGACATCCAATACAGTACGATTGTCTGGAGGAGGAGTAATGACAACCAGAGAGGGATCAAGAGGTTCTTCGTATTGCCAAAATTGCTCAAGTTTAACTGGGGTATCAACGGCTGCTTCTCCCTCATTTGGCTGGTTCTCTAACTGACTGGATGTAACGGCGGATTGACTGGATTGGGACTCAACCTCTGCTTTTTTCTCAGGGTTTAGTTCTACAGTCCCTGTACTCCGTAAATGACGCAAATCATCCAGAATTTGTGCTTTAGTGCGTCCTCGTAACTGGAATAAGACAAAGGGATCTTCACTAAAGCGATCGCCTAATTGATAGTAAATTGCACCAATATGTTTACAGGGGTTTTTGGGATCAGGACAACTACATTTTGAATGAATATCTGAAAGAGTGAAGGGAAATAGACTCAACCCATTAGCGGTGAACACTTGCTCAATATTTTCTGGCATTTCCCCAGCTAAGAGTTGAGCCGAATAAATCGCTTCTTGCGCCAAGGTTTCCACCACATAACCCCAGTCTTCATCGGTAAATGGGTCAATCGATAGGGAAACTTGATACGGTTCTGGTTCTGTTCCTTGTACCCGTGCTAATACCTGAGGACCTTCAAATTCAATACTGAGGACATTGCCTTCCTTGGCGTATTTGCGGGCGCGTTCCAAACGCTTTTTAAAGCGATAGGAATTGAGTAAATCGATCCAGCGTTGTACCCACCAGGGAGGAGCTTCAATTTCGTAGGACTGCATGAGTGATTTATAAATTAAGTAGTCAGACTTTCATTAACGTTAACGGTTGAGAACAGGGAACAGGTAATACGCAATTTAAATGCACATCAGCTTAACAGGAATGGCTTTGACTTAAACTAAATGGCGCTGACTCCCATAGCTGGGAAATAAATTTCCGCATCAAAGCTAAAGTAAGAATCGAGCTGACTGGGTAAGTTTTTCAACCCGTTTTAACGGGTTTAAGCTTTTAGCCTGAACTTTAGTTCAAGGCTTAATTCAAGGGTATAATCATTGATATCATATCGTTTTGTTTAGTTCGTCTATCATA
>CAKZMA010000948.1 GCA_937127375.1 uncultured Coleofasciculus sp.
ACTCAAAAGGACCCGTTGCGATCGCGGATGATGTCTGGTTGGGTGCTGGCGCTATCGTACTGGATGGCGTTTCTATTGGCAAAGGATGTATTGTTGGTGCAGGTGCTGTCGTGACTAAAGATATTCCTGATTACACCGTTGCGGTTGGAGTTCCGGCTCGAATTATAAGTAACCGTAAAGAAATACACGATCAGTAGCTAAGTAAAATGACTGAAGCTTTCCTCTTTAAAAAGCCATTGTTTTTTGAAATTTTCATCTTAAATTACATTAAAATTAGGAAAATAATATATGGATAAAATTTTACAAAAAATTTACAAAGGAGTTCAAGAAGTTCCACTTGAACTGGAACGATTTTTCAATAATAAATATCCTGATTTTGTAACAAATAATAATCTGGATGTTTTACAAGGAGAAGTGCCAGTTTTTATGTTTCATACCGTAAACGGCGCAACTTTACAAAAACAGTTAGCTTTTTTAAAGCTTAACGGATATCAAACATTAAAACTCTCCACATTCATGGCATTTTTACAAGGGGAAATTGAACTGAAGCAACCTTCCGTTTTGCTGACATTTGATGATGGCGAAAAAAGTTGGTATAACATTGCCTATCCTTTACTTAAACAATATCAATTCCATGCTGTAGGTTTTCTAGTACCCTTCTATTTACAGCAACAAACTGAACAAAAAAATGGGAAACAATGGTTATCATGGTCTGAAGTCATTGAAATGGAAAAAAGTGGTGTATTTGAGTTTGGATCTCATAGTCATTACCATGACCGAATTTTTATCGAACCCAAACTCATCGATTTCTTCAATCCTGATTTTCCGAATGCACTAGGTTTAGATGCTCCTTGGATTGAAGTCACAGGCATCTATACGAATCAACTGAAGTGGGGAACCCCCATTTATCGATATGCTCCCCGATTAGCGGGTAATCCCAGATATATTGATGATAGCAAAATTCGGGACGCTTGCGTTTCTTGGGTTGAAACGCGAGGCGGAGCAGAATTTTTTCAGCGCTCTAGTTGGAGACAGGAGCTAAAACATATCTATCAAACGTTAAGAGGGCAAATTTCAGGTACTCAGTATGAGTCAAAAGAAAAGCAAAAACAGCAAATGTTGAGTGACTTAGTTCAAGCAAAACAGATTTTATCAGAACGCTTAAATAAGCCTATTCAGCATCTATGCTATCCTTGGGGTATAGGCAGTGAGTTGGCTATATCATTAAGTCAAGAAGTTGGTTATATTAGTAACTTTTGGGTGGTTTTAGATAAGAGAAATACCAATTGCAAAGGAGACTCTCCTTTTTATATTCCCCGTCTTAAAGACGATTATTTGTTTCGTCTTCCTGGTCAAGGGAGGAAACCCCTTAGAAAAATTTTCCAAGAAAAATTACGCCGCAGAACGACAACAGTAGAATTGTATTAGGTTTAGATAGAGTAAGATGAGGATATGGATATGGATATGGATACCGATCAAGTAATTATCGGAATTATTAATTATAATGGCAAAAAAAGTTTACCAAAAACCCTACAATCGATTGACAAGCTAAACTATGCAAACTTTGAGGTCATTGTTGCCGACAATCTTTCTACGGATGGTAGTCGAGAATGGGTTCAGCAGAATTATCCTCAAGTTCGCTGTTTGTGTTTAGAATATAATGGTGGTCCAGCCGGCGCTCGTAATGCAATTTTGCAAGAAGCTCAGGCTGATTATGTTTTGTTTTTAGACAATGATATTACTCTGGAAACAGATACATTGACTCGTTTAATGAAAATTATTAAAAACGTTCCTAATGTAGGAGCTTGCCATCCAGAAATTTGCGATCCCAATGATCCCCTAGTCCACCGTTACAATGGGGGATCAATCCATTACTTGTGTGCGTTAATATCTCGAAATCAGGATTGTGGAGAACGCCCTGAATACGAAATATTTGATGTAGTATCGGGTGCCGCGTTACTCATTGATCGCAATATAGCTTTAAAAGTGGGTGGATTTGATGAGGATTATTTTTTTAACTGGGAAGATGGAGATTTTGCCGCCCGATTAACACTGAGTGGATATTTATGTGTTAATGTTCCTGATGCAATCGTTCATCATCAAGGAAAGCCTCGTGGTACATCTAAGGCGTTTTATATGATCCGCAACCGATGGTTTTTTATTCTCAAACTATATTCTTGGAGAACGCTGTTGTTCACCGCTCCCATGTTTTTGTTGTTTGAACTGTCTCAAGCCCTGTTTACTATACTAAAAGGAGCCGGAAAAGACTATTGGTTAGCTAATTTAGCTGTTTTTGAACAATTGCCTAAAATTTTACAAAAAAGACGGGATTTTCAAAGCCTAAAAGTGAAACGCGATCGCGACTGGCTTCAGGCTGGTCAACTTTATATACCGACCAATCTTTTAAAATCTAATTCCTTGGTTATTTTGAGTAATATTTATAGTCGGGTTTTAGGTGTATACTGGTTAATGATTCGGCATTTATGTTAGTATTTTTTATAAAGTGCTGCTAATGTCTCCTAAAAACTTATCGCGCCGCATCAGCACAACTATCACGGCAATACTAGCAACCATTAATCCCAGTCCAACAATTGGCGTTAATCCATACAGAATCAACGATGGAATTGTGGTCATCAGCAAGCTCATTGCCGCAATAATGCCAAGGCGTTGGCTTATATGCTTATACTCCATGCGATTCATCAGGTATAGACCTATAAAACACAGCATTAGTTCACTCAATAAAGTT
>CAKZMA010000949.1 GCA_937127375.1 uncultured Coleofasciculus sp.
ACTTAGTTGTCGGCGGCAGACTGATTGAAGTGCCAACGTTTAATTTGCGGAAATTATTCAGGTTGTTGGCAGCGGCAAGCTGGATGTAGTAAGTGGGATCACCATAGATTTGATGTGCCATGAGCGGTAAATTATCTCCCGCTTTGATGATTCGTTCATGGGTTAAATCGGGGGAATTCTTATTTTCTTGTTTAACCCGCTTGGAATCTTCAATATCCCCAGAAAATTCGGTCTGTAATTCGGCTCTTAGAGGTTGTCCACTCCGGTTGAACAAGGTATATTTGATGTCAACCGAACCCAACCGACAATTAAAAATTAGGTCGCCCCATTCAATTCTCAGGGATTTTGGCTCGTGAGTCTCCCCATCCATGTGCGTGGTTAAAGTTAGGAAGCGATTCACTTCTTTATATACATCCTTCCGTCCGGCAGGGGTAACGCCCGTTCCATCTAAAATCAAGGTTAAAGAGAGACGGGTGGGTTTACTCAGGGCGTATTTTAAGGATGAGCCACTGGTATTAATGCCTTGATGTTCTTGATATTTATTCTCATATTTCAGCGAATAGGATTCTGGGTTAAACATGACCTCAAAGGTATCTTGAGGTACGCCAACTTGTTTCTTATCTTTATAGACATAGATTCTGAGTTTTTCTAACTTGAAGAGGTTTTTGAGCATAGTTTCCCCTTATCGTTCTTTTTTTCGTTCTAATATTTTCAGGACTTGTTCAACACAAGCAGTCACAATGGCGTCTGTTTCCTGAGAACGTTCCCCCCTGGGGGAGAGGGAATGCGTCGGATTTGACTCAACAATTGTGGCGCGAACAATTAATTCTTTAATTTCTACAGGCATGGTTAAAGTCTCAGATTTTGAAAGCGTGTATAGGCTAATTCCATGGTGTCGATTACCACTGCACTTTTAGTGGCATCTAGGTCAGATACTGTCCAAGTTACCGGATAGGCATTCTTAAACAGCCAACTGGCATGGGGATTACTTTTTTCATTGAGAAGCATCACCAAAACATTACTGGGTGACAACTTCATTAAATCCATAGCCAATCCGAATTCGATATTTAGGGGAGAGCCAAAGACCATTCCTCGTTTAAGCACTAAGTTCTGATAGGTGACCCGTTTCGGTAGGCGATATTTAAACAGATTTTCACCACCTTCGGTTATCTCTTCGGTCTCAATGGTAGAAGAAATCCCTGACACCGTTTGAAAGCGAATATCCAACGGATTGGGTATAACTCCAGCGATGAAAAAGACAACCATAAAGTAACTACCGAGGGGCGGAGTTTGGTCATTCGGAAGTTCTGGGATAGTGGGTGGATCTGGCATATAACATTTAAGATTTTCAAGCCATTTTTCAACCTAATTCTATTGGTTATCCGGGATAATCCATTCTCAAACTACTTGCCACAAGTTCCAAAGTTTCAATAGCAACTTCGTTGTGTGTGGCATTGAATGTGGGAGCATCAAGTTGATGGGAAAAAGCATCAGTGACAGTCCAAGAAACAACGGCTTCACCTGTCTCATCTAACAAGTCTACTCTCAAATCGCGCTTTTCTACCGTATTTAATTGCACGGTACTAATCCACTTAAAGAAATAATTGTCTCGTCTGACAACACCTTTTCTGAGGATTATGGCAACATCATCGGGCATTCCTGGCATTAGCTTGGGTCTATCGCGATAGCTCATCCCATCGCGATAGCTGATGGTTTCGTAGTTAATATTTAACCCTGACACCTCGGAAAAGGCGACCGAATCTTCTCCCGCGATCGTGACTCGGTAATAGAATACTGGAATCGGATATTTATCTTTGATATCTTGGATAGACGTTGCCATAATAATTGTGACTCCTTATTGTACGGACAAATAACGAATGACCAATGACGAATGACTAATAACTTACGCTTCTTGCAACTTATGGGAGAATCGCAAAATAATAAACTCAGCCGGACGAACAGCGGCAATGCCAATTTCGACTATTAGGCGACCTTCTAAAATGTCCTGGGTGGTCATACTTTTACCCAATCCGACATTCACAAAAAATGCCTGTTCCGGTGTCGGTCCAGCCAAGGATCCCTGACGCCACAATCCCTCTAAATAGGTTTCAACCATGGTTTTAACTTTCAACCAGGTAATGGCGTTGTTCGACTCAAATACGACAAAGGACGTGGATTTTTGAATTGATTCTTCAATCAGATTGAACAAGCGGCGAACCGGGATATAACGCCATTCATTGTCATTACCGGCTAAGGTTCTTGCCCCCCAGACTAAGGTTCCTTTCCCGGTAAAACTACGAATTGCGTTGATGGATTTACCACTGGTGGGTTCAATATTCAGATTTTCCTGTTCCTGGTTATTAATCTTCACCGTCGGACCAATAACCGAGGCTAAACTAACATTAGCAGGGGCTTTCCAAACGCCGCGATCGCGGTCTACCCTAGCATACACTCCCGCCACGGCTGCACTGGGAGGTAAAACGACTCGTTTTTTAGCCAGTTCTGCCTTAACTCGGTTATAGAATTCAGTTTTCCCTTTATTCTCTTTCAAGGTTTTACTATCTGCCATGGTCACGGAATCGTCCGTGTAATAGTAATTAATCGAGGTTTGCAAGTAGGGATAGTAAGCCGCACCGTATTTCAAATCTTCAGTGCCGATATTATCTCTGAATGCTTGGACTTATTCAGCAATCTTTAGTGTTTCTACGCCACCAGTCGGCTCCATACTATGTTTAACATCAAAAAT
>CAKZMA010000950.1 GCA_937127375.1 uncultured Coleofasciculus sp.
TTAGGGAGAAATAGAACTCCGCCGCCCGTTCATAAGCGATGGCTTCTTCATGGATGAATCCTTGTTCCCTAGCCCCACGAATCGCGGAATCATAATGTTCCATGGCTGGGATTTGTTGACCCAAAACCCGCGCTCGTTCAGCTTCAACAAGTTCATATTTATTTTGATAATTGCTTGGCGCGTAGTGCGCCCATTTTTTCATCCGTTTCTGATTTGATGCTACTTTTTTCGAGAAGTTAGACTTATCCTGTTTTGTGGCTTGAGGATACAGAGCCATCAGTGAGAGAGAACCATAAAAGTTTTGCTGAGTCACAAACATAAATGCCGCCGCTGATTTCTCATACTTTTTCCCTAGACGGTAATTAGCCAAAGCTTCACCATAGTCTTTAAGTAAGTAGCAAACAAAGGATTGAGCAAAATAGAAAAATAATAATGTACAATCGTTTTTAGTTTGAATTAAAACAGGCAAACTTTCTTTTTGATTAAATGCATCGCCTGATACTATAAGTGGATTGGCGGATTGATTGATTAAATTTAATATTATTTGTCTACATATATTTATATAGTAGGCAGAGTAATATTGTTTATATTTGATTGCTGTATCAGCATAAACGGCTGATTCTTTATTTGTGAATTTTAAGTTATGTCCAGCGAAAAACAGATGAATGCAATAATTTATAGAAGCATAACAGCCATATTCTAAGTCTCCATTTTCAATTCCGTCATTAAATCCTTCCCGCAACGGCTCTATTGTGTTTTTTACGTCATCTTTCCAATGTCTAATCATCGAATTAAAATTATGAAAAACAAGGGCTTTTAATTGACGAGCATCAAACTTATTTAACAGGCTTAAAGACAATTGACCAAATTGATATCCAGAATCAATGTCTTCTACAACGCTGCATAAATATACACCATAGAGTACATAGCCTCCAGCCGATAGACCTGAATTTCCATGTTGGAGACAGAGATTGATTAAACTCAATACAACCAAAATAAACAGTTGAGGATTAGTAATATAAGTAGGAGAGGCAATATTGAGTAATATTCGTATCGCTGAGAGTTGATAGGGATCGGTCATTTCTGGTAAATTTGTTAAATCTTGAATTGATTTATCGCTCAAAAATAATTTTATAGATTTTTGTTCTTGTTCAATCCTACGTTGACTTGGTGTGTGAGGAAGGTTAATTCCTAGCATCTCCAGAACAGACAATGCCGTCTCGATTGCTGACTGTAGCTCAAGTTTTGATCGATCAGATTGAATCTTCAACTCATACACTTTAATTTTATCAAGGAGAGTTTTAGCCTGTTGGAGGACAACGGCAAAAAGCCTTTCTGCTTCTTCAAAGTTAGCGCTTAAATAGTGAGATTCGACAAGTTCTACATGGATAGATAGAGTCAAATTATATTGCTCTTGCCAGCTATCTATCGCCAATAATTCAATCGCCCTGGTTAAATACTTAACAGCTACTTCATAAGCTGTTGCTATTTTTGCTTTTTTGCCAGTCCTTAAATTTAATTGAGCTAATTCATATTTTTCTGTCTGTTCACTAATTAACTCAGCACCGATATTTAACTGATTAACAATATCAAAAATAGTTTCTTCCAGTTCATCTGACTTGGTATTCTTCCAGAGCAAGCGACCGATTTTTATGTGAATTTCTTTTTTTATCTCTCCGGGAATTAACGCATAAGCAGCTTGCTGTACTCGGTCATGTAAAAATTTGTACCTGATCGCGTATGACTCATTTTGAATAAAAGATTGCCATATATCTGAGTTAATCTTTGATTCCACCTCGGAGTGCCAAAGCAGGGGAGTTTTGTAATCGCCACTTAGAGGCACAATCAATCCGGCTTCTAGGGCTGACCATAGCTGAGTGGCTGTTTCTGATAAAGATGTGGCATTGACAACCGAGAGAACGTCCAAGTTAAATCGGTTTCCAATACAAGCAGCTAACTTTAATATAGTTTGCGTCTGACTGTCTAATTTTTCTAGCTTACCAACCATTAAGTCAACTACATTGTCCGTTATTTCGACTAATCGAATTTGCTCAAGATCCCACTGCCAACGGCTCACATTGACGTTAAATGACAATAATTTTTCTGTGTATAGTGACTGAAATAATTGAGTTATAAAGAAAGGATTTCCGTTGGTTTTGTTGAAGAGCAAGTCAGCTAATAGCCTTGAATCTTCTCTTGAATAGTTGAGCGTATCGGAAACTAATTGATTGACGTGGTTAATATCCAAGGGCTGAAGATTAATCGTACTCACCTGATCCCCAGTGTCCTGTATCTGCTCTAGGGTTTGAATTAAAGGATGGGTTGCATTAACCTCGTTATCTCGATAGGCTCCTATCATTAACAGATAATGGCTATCGCTATTATTCATTAGTAACTTAATCAACTTTAATGAAGCCGTATCCGCCCACTGAAGATCATCTAGGAAGATAACCAGGGGATGTTCCTGAGTGGTAAAAACACTAATAAATTTTTGAAACACTAAGTTAAATCGATTTTGAGACTCCACTGAACCCAACTGAGGAACTGGAGGCTGTATGCCAATAATCCGCTCGACTTCAGGAATAACATCAATAATAATTTGACCATTACTGCCAAGGGCAGCTAACAGCTTCTGTTTCCAATTTTGCAGTTTTGCTTCAGGTTCGGTCAAAAGCTGCTGAATTAACTCCTGAAAAGCTTGAGTTAGGGAAGCATAAGGAATATTGCGTTTAAATTGGTCAAATTTACCGGAAATAAAATAACCTCGCTGTCGGACAATCGGCTTTTGCACTTCATTCACTAACACTGACTTACCGATACCTGAATAACCCGCCACCAGAATGATTTCATTCGCGCCTTGACTCACACGCTCAAAGGTATCTAAAAGTTGGGCAACCTCTTCCTCTCTTCCATAAAGTTTTTGCGGAATTTGAAATTGATCTGAAACATCTTGCTGACCTAGAGGAAATTTACAAATATGACCGCTCGTTCGTAATTGATGCAAGCAAGTTTCTAAATCGGCTTTGAGTCCCCAAGCACTTTGATAGCGATCTTCTGCTGTTTTTGCCATGAGTTTCATGACAATATCTGAAACTGGCTTCGGCACATAAGTGTTATGGCTCGTCTCTACATTATCTTCTGATTTCCCTCTCAAGAGATGAGGTGGAATCGGTTGTTTGGCAAGATGACAATGCACCAACTCCATTGCATCAGTGGTTGCAAAAGGAAGTTGGTGAGTGAGAAGTTCATAGAACGTAACCCCCAGAGAATAAAAATCAGTTCGATAATCAATCACTCGATTCATTCTACCTGTTTGCTCTGGGGAAATATAGGCTAACGTTCCTTCTAGGTGATCGGGATTCCGAATGGTTGGATTTTCCCGCGATAAAAGAGACGAAATCCCAAAATCGATGAGTTTCAGTTGTCCAGTTTTTGGGTTATAGACAATATTCGATGGGTTAATGTCCTTATGAATAATATTAGCAGTATGAATAGCACCTAAGCTATCCGTAATTTTCATAAAAATTGTCAGTAATTCTTCTAGGTTAAATTGCCCTTTTAATAGATTTAAGGATTTTCCGCCAAAGTCTTCAAATAAAATAACCAAGCTATTCTGATATCTTTGCAGGTCATACGCCTTAATCACACCCTCTACATTTAAGGCTTGAGTGATTTCATATTCCTGCTTATATTTGGTTATTTCGGTCAGACTAGGATAGTCGTTTTTCAGAATTTTTAGAATAATAGGTTGATGATTGTGTCGAAAAATAGCCTGATAGACTAAAGAATGAAGGCTTTCGTCAATTTTGGCGAGAAGCTGATAGTTAGCAACAGAAGTCATGGTTTAATTTTCCTAAATCAGTAACAATCCATAAGAAAAAACAACAGGGTTCATTTCTACCTGATCTAGAATGAACCCTGAACATTAAAAGTTGCAATACAAATGCAATTTGGACTGAACGACAATGCTGATTAAATTATGAACTTGTTGTCGGTATATAAGGATAGGGGGGAAAGGGGTTTTCAATTAAACCATTTCCATCCTCTTGTATGGGGGCGTTTACCCAACTTTGGATCTGATCAAGAGTTACGGTGAATTCACTCAATGCTGGTCGTGGTGGGAACGGCAAAACTATCGTGAAATAAGGAGGCTTTTGGTCTAAAACAGCTTGGTGATTATCGATTACCTTGCCATCAAATGTCTCCCAACTGACTTCAAAGCGATAGATTTGAATTTCATCAGGATCAAAAATGCATGTATCCCACAGATCGGGCTTTTGTCCTGTCAACAATGCTCTCAACTCAGAATCGTCGTGTCCTGTGGAGAAACTTGTGAATATTTCTCGAATCTGCGTCGCTTTCTCTCCCTCTAACCAGGCGCTAGCAATAAGCTGAGAAAGGAGTTTAGATTGCTTTAACCACTGATGGACAAATGACTCGTAGTTCTGGACATGTTTTTTTGATTGTTGAACTTTTTTATCACAGCTTGTTTTATGATTATGCCACCCTCTTAGCTGTTGTGCTGTCCATTCTGCCATTCGTTATTTCCTCCACGTCTATTTATTATTGCCTATTTTTGACTGGAATTCAATCATTTGTGCCAAGGAACACTTATAAATTTGAGTAATCCCCTGGCATGAGCATTCCAGACCAACTGAAAATTAGTTTGAGATAAAACATTATTTACTATAGCCGCAGCTATTGCAATATTTCGATACATTACTTCAAACTTATAGTCATATTCCCAAGTATTCCCAGAAACCGGGTTTCTTGACCGATGCCCTAGCAATTACCCATCAGTTGCACCAACCAGTCCATAGAAACGCACCGGATTTTCCCAGAGAATCTTTCGCACTGTTTCCTCACCCAATTGAGCCTCCAGCCCCACCGCTCTTTCTACAATATCCGGCTTGTGATCAATATGGGGATAGTCAGAGCCAAAAATCAAGGACTGACAACCGATAAATTTGATAATTTCACCTAGATACGGTTCAGACGGCTCTATCTCAATAAAGCACTGGCGACGGAAATACTCCGAAGGCTTGATTTTAACTGTCTCTTTCACCTCCCACCCTAACTCCTCATACTCTTGATCCAGTCGCCATAACCAATAGGGTAACCAACCACAACCCGACTCCAGAAACCCCACCCTCAGCCGAGGATGGCGTTCTAACACCCCTCCTTCAATCAGCGCCAACAGCGCCATCATCTGTTCCATCGGATGAGAACAGGCGTGCAGGGCAAAACGGGTATAAAATCGATCTGATCCAGTCGTGGGTAAGCGTCCGTGAGTGGCTTCATGAATGCCTACTGCGATCCCCAATTCCTCACACATTGTCCAAAACGGCTCATAATCGGGATCACTTAACAGCCGCCCTTTAATCGGGTTAGGGCGCAAATAAACCGCCCTCCAGCCAAATGCGGCAATCCGCTGCAATTCTGACACCATGTCTTGGGGATCATGGAGATTAATCGCTCCCACGCCTCTGAGCCGTTGGGGGTCATAACTGCAAAAGTCTCGTAACCAATTATTATAAGCACGGGTAAATGCCCCAGCCAATGGCGGCTCCATCTTATCTATGGCTAATAGCCACAATCCGTAAGTGGGATAGATAAACGCCACATCAATCCCCATTTGCACCATAGCTTGAACATGAGACTCCGGATCAAAATCACTCAATAACGATTGGGGATGAGCCTGCATCACTTGCTGATTTCCCACCTGGCGCACCTGATCCGAGAGTTTCTCGACAATCTCTTCCCCCTGAATTTTCATCTCCGGTGAGGGCGCAAAGCGTTTAAATGCAGGTTCAAGGTAGTTTTGCCACATTGAACTGGGTTCGTAAATGTGGGAGTCTGCATCAATGATTGGATAGCCGTTGAGCATGGGTTATTCGTTATTGGTCATTTGTCATTGGTCATTTGTCAGGGTTTGAGGCGTATTTACATCCACATCGGGAATGGATTCAGTTGATTTTCCGGAAGCGGCGCTGTCAGCCACCCTAATTCTACGGGAACCTGAT
>CAKZMA010000951.1 GCA_937127375.1 uncultured Coleofasciculus sp.
GCCAGCCAGCCTGGAAAGCTGCACCAATGGGGGTGGTGGTGAGATTGAAGTTTGAGCAAGATGTAAATGCAGCAGAGGTACAGACCGAGGGCGATCGCTGTGAAAATTCTTGTGGATTTGATGATGAGGGGTATAGCTGGTATTGCAACCCCTGACCTCGGTTAGGACAAATAAGAATAGGGAATATCCCTAACCCAGTTCGTTTGTCCTCAGCTTGTCTAATGCTGTAGTTTATGCTTCTTTACCCAGTTTACCCACACTTGGTCAAATCGTTGTCTTACGGTCATTTGAGCGAAGCGGTTTACCCAACAAACAGTTTATCTGTCATCAGCAAAATATAGGAAAGCAACTTAAGAATTATTGCTGAGGTATTTGTTTACCGGACTGAGGCAGTCTGGAAGTGGAGACATAAGGAGTAGCCCAACCGTGAGAAAGACTCTTCGTTGCATATCTTCTCTAGCTTATTTGTTCCATCATCCAGACACGGGGGATCGCTTCTGTAACTGAAATCGCGTTTTCACAAGCCTTGTGAAGGACATGATTTTTTTGGGTAACATGGGAAAAAGGGAGCAACTGACTCAATTTAAAAAATGTATGCTAAAAATGTTTTGAAGTCTTATCCGGAGAAAGCAAGGATTTTTCCTGAAGCATACCCTAGCCACACCAACCTGGAACAGGTTACCTCAAAAAGAAGTCAACTTTACACTGACGAGTGGACACCACTGCCAAATTGGGGAACTTTTTTCATTGAACTAGGTCGTCGGGTTGCTGAATGGGAAACTGGTATAAATCGGTTAGTAGTAGCACTTGCTATTCCTACTAGGGCTTACGCCGCCGCTTTAACTGCCTTTGGTGTAGTCCTTACAAGAGCGACCCTTTCCAATTCTAAGATTGAGGATACAAACAAGTATTTTGAACGACTATGTAAGTTATCCAAAGGTACACCTGTGACTTTCTTCAACAAAGCCAGAAGGTTTAAAGGTTTTTATGAAGGTGTTGATAAAAGTAGAGGTCAACGGCGACTTAGAATTCGAGTTGAAAGCCGCAAGACAGGTGGATTAACCTATCTAGTGCCGTTAGAAGAATCTCACAAGATTAAAATTAGAACTACTCCTATACGAAATCTTCCGAAAAAGCAAAATGGCAGAAAAGTTTTTGCTCACAGTAAATTCATTGAGGATATACTTGGTGTGGAGAAAGCTAAGAACTGCTTTAATGAATCTCAGGTTGATTGTGCAATTTTCGGCAAAATAAACATTTTAAACAAAGAAATAACGCAAACAAATTTTGCAGGAAGTCCATCATTTAATAAAATAGGAGTATTGCAAGATGTGTTACGAGTGCGACATTTTTTCTCGACTGACAACCCAGCTTATCGTTCAGAGGTGTTTTCAGATAGGGCTAAAAAACGTCCGATTCTCTCAGATGGAACGATTCCCTTTGTAACTATATTTGATGGTGCATCTAGTTTTATTAAATGGCGGGATGATTGGCGTAGTTCTCACTGGATTATCTTATTGGATAGAACAGAAATACATTTCCAAGAAGCAGTTGATATCGTCAATCAGGATTATATAAATCGTGTAGATGAAGAGGGAATACCAAATTTGCCATCGCGCCCCCCTGGAGTTGAACTTGTTAATTATCAGGAAGCAGATTAATGATTGATATGTCTCTGTCAGACGTTAGAAAAATTTACGATTGTAGCAACCGTGTCAAAATTACATATCATCCAGTAGAACAGAGCAACTTTGAATATTTTTGTGTGGCACTCAAAAATTTTAAGCGTTTGCTGAATGAAGCTGCTGAAGATGATTACTGGAGAGATTTTTTGTATCCTCTAAGACGGTATCAATTTGAATTATCCGCAGCCCCGTTACCATTTAATACTACCTCAGCATCTGACTATATAAACTTAGCGAATCTTCAGAAACAACTGTCATGCCTGAAAGTTAGTTATCCAGATTTGTTTTTACCTGCTAGTAGACTTTTAAGTCAACTAGATATTTTATCCAATTCTTCTTCAAATCCTCTTTTATCCATTTATTCATCAATATATAAATCCAACAAGCAAAGAAAGATAGTTTTACTACTAAAAGAATCACGCCTGATACCTCCCGTAGAAGAATTAATATCTCAAAATAATTTACTAAACACAGTAAAAGTCATCGTCGCTTCACAACTTCGTAGTTTGGTCTGCCATGACAAAGTAATTCTTATTGGTTCCCCATATTGGTTTCCCAAATACGTTTTAACAGCACCGCGTACTTCGGAAATTGATATAGTCTACTATCGTTGGATTAGAAGTAAATGGAAAGACGAACCTGTATTTATTGGTTCAGTCAACTCCTCTCAGTCACCGATTAAGACTGAAATAAAAAATACTGTGAAAGAAGTTAAACCCAAGATAGATAGTGAGATAATTGCCGCTAAACTAGAACCCACAGATGTTTTAATGCCTACTATTGACTGGAGCGATATAAGCCAGAAAATTAGTCAGTTACATTCCGTTAATAGTGATAGGGAAGAAATAGAAGCAAAGCTGTTCCTCTTAGAAGGAAATACATCGGCTGTTTTTCTAGATAGAGAGGCTAAAACATTTGTTATAGATCTACAAGAAGAAGTTAATTCAAGGGTACAGAGAATTTCTGTCGCTGATATCGAAGCGGATATGTTCATTCTATTACGGACAAGTGGTGGTGGTGATTACATTGTGCCTGTAGCCAATCGGATTTTAAATAACTTAGGAAAAGATGTGGAAAATATTAGAAACTTGCAACAAGAATGGAAAGGTCGTCTGAAACTAGCTGTAAAGCGTCAAGGTTTACATTCTGTTAGTCAAAATCTGGTTAAACAAGGTTCTAAAATAGCCAAAAATGAACTTAATATCCGAAACTGGATGTCTGAGTTAAGTATTAAACCTAGAAAAGAAAAAGACTTTGAAGCAATTTTAAAGTTTGTAGGATTGGGGGATAGATGCAATAAATTTTATGAAGCGGCATATTTGCTGGATACAGCTCACAGAAGCGCTGGTAAACATATTCGGAAGTTACTGCTTCAGGAAGTTTGTAATGCTGACCTCACTCAACTAGAACAACTCGGCAGCATGGAATTTGAACTAGAGAAAGTAGATGGAGGTAGTATGACCGCTTTCCGGGTGGTAGATATTGATCCAGAGATTCATAATGTTCCTGTTTCAAAAACTGCACAAATCTTGGAAATATAGGCAAAGATAACAATGACTGAACATATAGAAAATAGAGAAAATATTATTAAATTTTTACGAGAA
>CAKZMA010000952.1 GCA_937127375.1 uncultured Coleofasciculus sp.
CTGACTTTTCGGTGTAATCAGTGTCAATAAGCTCTCACATCCCTAACCCTATCTCTCCAATAAATCCGTGAAATCAGTGTTTTGACCAATGACCAATGACACCTTAAAATCCTAATCATCATCTCTTGATGAGAGAACTGACTTTTCGGTGTAATCAGTGTCAATAAGCTCTCACATCCCTAACCCTATCTCGCCAATAAATCCGTGAAATCAGTGTTTTGACCAATGACCAATTTACAACCAGAACTGGTCAGAATTGTCGAGCAGGCTTGCAGCCTTACAGAGCGTTTAGTCACTGGTGAAATATCCAGTAATCCTTCTGATGCAGATACTCGTGTTAAGTCCAGACTTGAAAAGTGGTGTCAAACGGCTGCACAAGGAGACCTAGAAAAATTTCAGAAGCGGCTTGCTTGGGATAACATAAATCTCAGCACCATTAACCGTCTTCTGGGTGATTTTTCCCTCAGCGGTACTCAGAATTTACCCGCCTGGGTAGAAACCTTCCAAGCCGGAATTGAAGCCGCCGCATCCATCCCCATAGAAACTCTAGAACCGGGAAAAACCTATAGTTTTCTCGCCCCCGATAATCCCATTCCCTTTGAAGAAATTTTCCTGCCCTTTATTCAAGTTGCCAGAGATAAATTAACTGCCCTAACGGGTGATAATTACCCTAGCTTGAATGCCACTGAATTAAAGCTGGTGGGCAATGCCCACCCTACGGGATATCAAAGGTTTCGGCGATGCGATAATGCTTATTTCAGTGCCATTCACCCTAACTTAACAGCCGCAGCTTGTGCCAACCTTGAGCGGAGTCTTTTAGTCTCACTATCCAGTTTCTGTTCATCCTCAATGGAATTGAAATTCTCAGCATTTCGGGCGAAGCGACAATCCGCTCTATCTCGATTACTGGGACAATTACAAAATAGTTATACCAACACTCATTATCAAGCATTTATCCAACATATCCTCCAAGGCGAAGGGCTACTGGCATTTTTTCAAGACTACCCCGTCTTGGCGCGATTAGTAGCAACAGTAACAGATTTTTGGGTGGATGCCACATGGGAATTTATCCAGCGATTAACAACAGACTGGTCAACTATTCAGCAAACATTCCAGCCAGACATTGAATTAGGTCAAGTCGATAGGATCAACCCCTGTAAAAGTGATCCTCACAATCAGGGACGATCTGTGATTGAGGTAAGCTTTACATCGGGTTTGAAACTGATCTATAAACCTAAAGACTTAAGCTTGGATGTGGCTTATTTTAACGTCCTAAATTGGTGTAATCAGCATTTTATCGAGTCGCCAGGTTTCGCGTCTCTACAACCGTTTAAATTACTCAAAGTCCTCAATCGCGCCACTTATGGTTGGGTAGAGTTTGTCGAATATTTGCCTTGTCAAAACCAAGCAGAAATCAAGCGTTATTACCAGCGGGCTGGTCAATTGCTATGTTTGCTGTATGTTTTGGGGGCAAATGACTGCCACCATGAAAACGTAATTGCCTGCGGTGAACACCCCGTTTTGGTGGATTTGGAAACATTGATGCACCACCCATTCGAGGAAATTGCAGGTTCAGCCAGGAAAGAGGGAGTCGAGGCTGTATCCCTGGCGCAGCGGCGATTGATGGATTCCGTGATGCGGACAGGTTTATTGCCACATTGGCATCTGGGGTCAGATAAACGAACCGCTTATGATCCAAGTGGCTTGGTAGGATTTGGCAATCAGGAAACATCCTATCAGATGCCGAAGTGGGAGAACATTAACACCGATCGCATGGTTTTAACCCATGAAACTGCCCAATTGTCAAGTCAAACCAATGCACCCTCCCTGGCAGGAGTTATACAAGCCCCAAAGGAGTATGTTAACGAACTCGTGGATGGCTTTGAGCATCAGTATCGGTTTTTGCTCGCACACCGGGAGGCACTCCTGGCAACGGATAGCCCCCTGGCTGCTTTATCCCATCAGCGAGTGCGTTGTCTATTTCGTCCCACCCAAGTTTATGCCTCCGTACTGCAAAAATCGCTGCATCCTAAATATCTGCGGGATGGTGTAGATCACAGTATTGAACTGGAGGTTCTGTGCAGAGCGTTTCTGGGGACAGATTTAAAGCATCCTTGGTGGAGGATTCTCCAGGCAGAACTACAGACGCTGGAACAGTTAGACATTCCTTATTTTGCCGCTGATTCAGATAGTGATGCCTTGCCAGTGGTGAAAGGTGAAATGATGGTGCCATGCTTCGCCCAACCCAGTTATACCCAGATGATTGCGACTATCCAGCGCCTGAATCAGGATGATTTAGCTGAACAAGTTGCCATCATCCGGAGTTCTTTATTGGTGGTTGGTGAACCAAATACTGCCACCTCTGATATAAAAGTTCGTAGTAGGCACTTTAGTGCCAGAAGCGCTAAAGCGCTTACTACAAACTCTAAAGTCAGTGGCATTCGGGTTAGGTTTGATATCGATTGTTCTAAATGGCGTGAAAAATCAGCTGCAATCTCTGTTCTAGATGATCACGTTTCCCCCATTTCTGAGGAAGAATCGGTGCAGCAGGCAATACAAATTGCCCAAGATTTGCAGCGACGAGCCATTCAAGCTGCTGACGGTAGTGTTACCTGGATTGGACTCCATTTCTTACCCCAGGCAAATCGTTTTCAACTCCAGCCAATCGGAAATAGTTTATATGACGGTTGCCCTGGAATAGCCTTATTCTTAGGCGGATTGACGAAAATAACTGGCGACAATCAGTGGCGTGATTTGTGTCTGGGAGCGTTACAACCCCTGCGCCGGATTTTGCTGGATTCTGACTCTAAGTCGCGGCAAAAACTGACCCGACTCGGTATTGGGGGTGCCGCCGGATTGGGGTCTATTGTTTACTCACTGGTGCGAATCAGTCAGTTTCTAGGGGATGAAACGCTGTTAGCAGATGCCAAACAAGTCGCCAGTTTAATCACGCGCGATCGCATTGCGGCAGATCAGCAGTTTGACCTTGTGGCTGGAGCGGCGGGAGCGATTCTCGGCTTACTCACGTTACATCAGGTAACGGCTGATTCGGGTATTCTCGCTCAAGCCACGAGCTGTGGTGAGCATCTGCTCAATCATCGGGTAATCAGCGAAACGGGTTTCAACACTTGGGCAACTGGAGCCGAAAAGCCATTAACAGGATTTTCCCACGGTGCTGCGGGTATTGCCTATGCCTTGCTGCGCTTGTACGAAGTGACTCAAGAGGTCGTTTTTCGGAAAGCCGCTGAGGATGCGATCGCCTACGAACGGCATCTGTTTTCCCCCACTCAGGGAAATTGGCTCGACTTGCGGTCTTATGCCCTGATTGATGGCAAGCCAACCTCGATGACGAGCTGGTGTCATGGCGCTCCTGGCATTGGTTTAGGGCGGTTGGGAAGTTTAGCGAGTTTAGATACAGCAGATATCCGAGCCGAGATAGCGATCGCCTTAGATACTACCCGACAGTTTAGCTGGCACAATATAGACCACCTCTGCTGTGGGAATTGTGGTCGGATGGAGGTACTGCTAGTCGCGGCACAAAAATTGTTGCGCCCCGATTTAGTAGAAACTGTTAAAAAGCAAGCTAACTGGATCGTGAGACGGGCAAAACAAGTGGGAGGGTTTCATCTATTTCCCCAGTTTCCTCAAGACGTTTACAATCCGGGTTTTTTTCAAGGCACAGCCGGGATTGGTTACCAATTTTTGAGATTAGCGCATCCCGATTTACTGCCTTCGGT
>CAKZMA010000953.1 GCA_937127375.1 uncultured Coleofasciculus sp.
CTCTCCTCGTCATCCTCTAATTCCGGTCAGATGTTACCTATTAGCGCTCAAACCCAGATCGGGGATCAGCAGGTTTTGCTCGAAGTGGCTAGGACACCTCGACAACAGCAGATCGGATTGATGTATCGCACGGCTTTAGCGCCAGATCGGGGGATGTTGTTTCCCTTGAACCCACCGCGACGCGCTAGCTTTTGGATGAAGAATGTGAAAATCCCCCTGGATATGATCTTTTTGCGAGATGGTGAAGTCAAAGCGATCGCGGAAAATGTTCCTCCCTGTATCTCCACTCCCTGTCCTACCTATGGACCAGGGGTTCTGGTTGACCAAGTGATTGAACTCGCTGGGGGACGAGCTGCTCAACTGGGACTACAAGTAGGCGATCGCATAAAAATCATCCTCCTAGAGGAAGAGATTAATCCCGCGTCAGAATCTTAAATTTTGATTAACATCATTGAAAACTTAAATCAACGATGTAAAGATTTTTATATGAAATTACGTTAACATTTCGTAAGAGAGATTCTCATAAAAGACTATTGACGATAAGGTGGTAACCTGCCTTAGCTGTGGATACCCATCAACACGACCAAGTAGGGGTGTAGCCTGCAACTGCCTTTTAGTGGTGTGAAGTGAGTTAACTAAAATTACCCTCAAGTTGATGGGGGGTGAAGGTTAAAACGATAGCTGGTCAGCACATCCCGTGAGTTTTCAACTCGATCAATCAAGATCTTAGATGGTCAGTGATCTAGGACACAAGCAGTGCCGGATTAACCTATCACAATAAGCAAAGAACCCTCAGCTAGTAGACAGTATTAAATCTGTCTACCCATTGCTAAAGGAGGCAGGACGCTGATTCCACAATAGTAGCCGATAAGGAGGTGAATAGCCATTATGGCACCTGCAACCTATTCTGAATTTTTACGATTTCTGCAAGAAGAATTGGCAATTTCTACTGATTCCATTGCGATCGCTCAACGACGTCGGGAACAAGACCCAGGACCGTTACCAATGATTTTGTGGCAGTACGGTTTAGTCACATTGCAGCAATTAGACCAAATCTATGACTGGCTGGAAACAGTCTGAAACTCCAACAATCGGTCAGGAGCATATAATAATGTCTAAGTGCTTACGCCTTGGGAATAACCCATTCATGTCTAAACCGTTCAACTCCATACAGTGTTATCCATTGACCGTTGATTCCTCTACAAGAAAGAGCGGGTCGCTAGTTGACCCGCTCTTTTTTGGCGTCTTGGGTGTCTCGTTTATGGTTTAACCTAAGATTGAGTCAAGACGCGAGCGACTGCTGACACTCCGGCTCCTGGTGTCATGGACTCATAACCTAATTCCCGCAACGTGGCTTCTAGCGCCCCAATCGCCGCCAAAATATCGCGATCGCAGACAAAGCCTAAGTGACCAATACGGAATATTTTGCCTTTGAAGTGATCTTGTCCCCCAGCCAGAGAAATATCAAAACGCTTTTTCATCACGCTACGAATTTGTTCTGCCTCAATCGACGCAGGGGCTACCGCCGTTACCGATGGACTGGCGGCATTATCCGGAGCAAATAAAGGAAGGGAAAGCGCCTCAATTGCCGCCCGCGTTGCCTGCATCAAGCGGTAATGACGAGCAAAAATATTATCTAACCCCTCAGCTTTCATCATTCGCAACGCCGTTTGCAGTCCCAACATTAAATTGACTGGCGGCGTAAACGGATTACTATTCTTTTGTGCCGCTTTGCGATAGGTTCCCAAATCGAAATAAAAGCGAGGCAGTTTAGCCGTTTCGTAGGCTTGCCATGCCTTATCTGAGACACAAACAAACCCTAATCCTGGGGGAACCATATAGCCTTTCTGGGCACCTGACGCCACCACATCAAGCCCCCACTCATCAATGGGTAAATTGACCGCCCCCAAACTGGTCACCGCGTCTACAATAATTAAAGCTTGACCATGGTCTTTGACATAACGATTAATCGTTTCCAGGTCATTGAGTACCCCGGTGGAAGTTTCTGAGTGGGTGACGATAACCGCTTTGATAGTCTTATCCGTATCCGCCTCCAGCTTTTGGCGAAATTGTTCTGGCTCAAGAGGTTGACCCCACGATGCCGTAATCGTCTCCACCTCTAAACCAAACGCCGCGCTCATCTTCGCCCAGCGATCGCCAAATTTGCCATTACTTCCGACCAAAACGCGATCGCCGGGACTCAAAAAATTAATAATCCCAGCTTCCATGGCACCCGTACCACTCACCGTTAACACCAAAACATCATTTTGAGTCTGGTGTAACCATTTTAGGTTTTGGGTCACCTCTGCCATAACGGCGCTAAATTCCCCACTACGATGCCCGATCGGATGCTGGGCTAACGCCAGCAAAACCTGTTCAGGCACCGGTGTTGGTCCGGGAATCATCAGCATCAACTTATTATCCATGAGCGTTATCCTCAACCTTTGAGCATCACCTAATTCTGAATCACACCACTATCTCATAACTGGGTTTTGGTATCCGAATCTAGGGGAAAACCATTATCTGATGATTTTGACTCAACATTGACACTATTGAGAGACCAACGGTACTCAACTGGTAAATTGAGCCGATTACAGGTTTGTTCGAGTTGTTTCTGCTGGGCTAACGCTTTGCGGAGGGTAACAATCAATTGATGCACCTGTTCTCGAATCATGGGGTTTTGATTCGTGGCAAAGGAAGTATGACGCTCTAGCATCTGTAGTAGCAGTTCGTAGTGAATATAAGACGGAAGGGGTATTGGCTCCATGAAACCGGGTTTACCTCAAA
The DNA here is from genome assembly GCA_937127375.1 of uncultured Coleofasciculus sp. GTDB lineage: Bacteria > Cyanobacteriota > Cyanobacteriia > Cyanobacteriales > Coleofasciculaceae > Coleofasciculus. The sequence goes on from CAKZMA010000953.1 coordinate 2,788, forward strand.
AGACGAATTGGCGATCGCGCTTCAGTTGAACGAGTACAGATTGGTAACGGCTAGGGCTGGATCAGGCTGTTTGACCAATGATTCACCGATCAGTACGGCTGTAGCCCCCGCCGATGCGACCTGCTCTAAATCAGCACGTTTATGCAGTCCTGACTCGCTGACAACCAGAATACCGCGTTCTTTAAGCTGCTGACTTCGTGCTGCCAAAAGTTGGCAGGTCGTTTGCAAATCAACAGAGAAATCTGCCAAGTTGCGATTGTTTATACCTACTAGGGTAACGCCATCTACCGATAACACGCGGTCTAATTCATCCAAAGTATGCACTTCGATCAAAGGGGTCATGGATAACCCATTGGCAATTTTGACAAAATACCGTAGGTCTTGATCCGACAAGATAGCCGCAATCAGCAACACCGCATCAGCACCGCGACTCCGAGCCAGATAGAGTTGATAGGGATAAATGATGAACTCTTTACACAGAATTGGCAAATTTACAGTTTCCCTGACATAGCTGAGATTGTCCCAACTCCCTTGGAAAAACTTTTTATCCGTCAGCACAGATATGGCACTCGCCCCCCCTTGTTCGTAAGCACGGGCAATGGCAACTGGGTCAAATGCTTCCCGAATCACGCCTTTACTCGGTGATGCCTTTTTGACTTCAGCAATTAAGGCGGGACGAGTCTTTGCCGCTAATAACGCCGCTTTAAAGTCCCGCGCTGGCGGGGCTGACTCGATCTGTTTCCGCAGTTGAGCTAAGTTCAGCCGTTCCCGCATCTGGTCAACTTCTTTTTCTTTATGCCAGACAATTTCTTCTAGAATATGGCGCGGCTGGGCGTCTGGGAGAACAACTTGATAACGCAGGATATTTAGGTCAACTGCCGGATTGGGTGGACGACGGCGAATGGGTGTTTGGTCATTGGTCATTGGTCATTGGTCCTTCGTCTTATGTCTTTTGTCTTTTGTCTTATGTCTTATGTCTTATGTCATTTGTCTTATGTCTTATGTCATTCGTCGCAAAATTTTTGCACTCTGTTGGGGCGGGTTTATTTATATCTGGGTAACACCAAAAGTTAATGGTAAAACCCGCCCCTACAACTTTCAAAACTCTCCCCCAGCTTCCAGACGTAGCATGCTACGTCTCTACATGGCTCCCCCAGCTCCC
>CAKZMA010000954.1 GCA_937127375.1 uncultured Coleofasciculus sp.
CCTGATCCGCCCAATAGCGACGACTCATCGAATTCAAAAATCCGCCCGGATGTCGGACAATATGAATCACCAGAACATCAGGACGGTTGCGTAGAACCCAATCCGCCCAGGCTGGTGCCATGTTAATCTTTAAAACAGTCAAAGCTTGCTTCAGGGCATCCGGGTGAGCAAACCACCAAGGAACGAACCATTCCGGTTGTCCTAACTGAGGAAACAAAGGGGAAAGGAACTGACGTACCCGACGTTTACCCAAAACCAAACCACCACCTAACCGACGCACAGGTTCATAGATATGGGACTTTCTACGAGTGCCAATTCGGTCGCGATCGCCCATACTTAAAGAAACTGAGGCAACCGCTTGATCCCACTCAGATGGAAAAGAATCATCAAGGGGATACCGAACAGTTGGCGATGGGAGTTGGGCGAGAGGGGAATTTTCCAACTCATTTGGTTCATTGCGACAATGAGTATCGGGGCTAAGGTCGAGGAGGTCGAGTAACCAGTTTGTCCCAGAACGCCCTTGTCCTACGATTAAGGTATAGTCCAGCTTCATCGTGTCCTTGCTAATGTCTTCATAATGATGATTACACTACCCAGGCAGGTATTACCTCTTTTGAGCCAGGGAACGCTTTCTGGTTAATGCATGATCTTGCTTTACCTTACTCGTTTCTGTTTCTCGCAATAGCATCCCCGCTATTCCCCCACTAGCAAGGGGAAAGACTGGATTAAACATACTATTTATAAGATTATCGGTCATATACAAAGCCAAAACAATAGTCACCGCTGCCGCTGGTGCAACTTTGAGGTTAAACCACAAACGAGCCGGATAACGCCAGCAAAAAATTACTATAGGTAGGGATAAAGAAGCTATTATACTAAATAAACCCACTAGCCCCATAGTTCCAAATGTAATAATCCACAAGCTGTCCGGCTTGGCAAGATCTACAAGTTCTCCTGTCCAGTGGTGTACTTGATATACCCGGTTTCGATTCCATCCGCCCCAGCCGAAAATTATCCGTTGTCGTGCTTTGTCTCCTAGAATTTGTTCATTTTTAAATCGATGGCCTAAAGATGCGGCTCTTTCTTCATTAGTTATCTCGGTCATAACAGAAATAATCTTATCCTGCTGTAGCTGAGTAAACTGTCCAGTTGCTACGTAGTACGGGTAGAAAAAGATACCCCCAATCAGGAGTAACAACGGTAAGGCAGTGCCGAGTTGACGGGCAGCAAAGAAAATTACCAGTCCCAAGGCGAACAGAAGCCATGCCCCTGTGGATTTACATAATATAAAGGTAATCAGCAACACAGGAACTAACCAACCCATAGATATTCTCCAGACTTGTTTAATTACCCCAGCTTGCCACAGCCAAATCCCAACGAGGGTTGCTGCCATCATCCACAAGCCCACTGCTAAACCATGCTGCATAAACACTTGAGGTCTAAATCCGCCATAACGAGCCGTTTGGGCGAAACTATGGGGAAAGTAGCCATAAACCATACTGTGTAGCTGGGGACTCATACGGATTTCATAGAGGCATAAAGGCACATACACAATGCCTCCCAAGAAGATACCAACCGCCAACAGACGCAATCCTTTAAGATTGTTGAAATAGATGCGACCTAAAAAATAAGGAAATCCCCACTGCACTGTTTGACTAAGTGCGCTGGACAACCCATCATAAAGACCTAAGTCATTACTCACCGATGAAGCGATAGGACATAAACACCAGATTAGCATTGGCAGGTCAAACCAGCCAAGTTTAAACCGTTGAAATCGTCCCACATCGAAGATGCAAGTCGCTAGCAAAATCCCGTAACTTGCTGCCGATATCCGGCTGTAGTCCGGGAAACCGGGAAACGAAAATCCTGCTTTCTGAGGGAGAAATAACCAAGCGCCAATGAAGCCGATAACCACTGCCTTTTGCACCGGAAACCGGACAAACAGGTACAACAGGATGGGTATCCAGGCAAGCATTGCCAGTTGAGCTTGAGGAGTCATAGGCGGGGTTTTGCGTAAGTTTCACTTTAACTGTCGAGACTCTAACCACTTTATTAGGATATCTGTGATCCAGCCTCTCTCTGATTCAAGTTGCCAACAGTAGGAATTTCGTCTTGAATCTGGAGGTTTATGAATTGCTTTTGTCTAATGTCTTATCCACTCCCTCAAAAAGTTGTATAACCTGTTTCTGAATCTGGGGAATTGTAGTCCTCAAGATTGCTTGGCTTTCTTGACGGTTGCAAAATCCCTGTTCCACTTGACTCAAAATTGTCTGCTCATCCTCAGCTCTTAAATCTACGACGTAGTTGCCCACACCAGCGGATTCAAACACCCCGATAAATTTACCACTGTAGGCTAGACCAATTGCGGGAACACACTGGGAAATTGCTGCGATACAAGAATGCATCCGTGATCCTAAAAAGAAGTCACAACACCCAATGAGATATTTAACTTGCTTATGATTGAATCGCTCTTCTACAAGTAGAATTCGTCCTGGATAGTTACCTGATATTTCTTCATATACAGTTTGACATGCCTGCTGATCTCCTCCATAAACATGGGACACTAATATAACAATGGTATCCTTTTGTTCCATAAAGTATTTAATAATTTTGCCCGGTAGTTCCCGGTAATTTCCCTTGAGTCCAAATTGCCGATCCGCTTTTTGTCCTCCATTATAAAGAATCCCACTAATATTCAGACCGATTATGACTTTTCCTTGTCCTTTTAAGTTTTCCAGTTGCTTGATTATAGGAACATCGGGTTTATCGGGAGTAAGAACAAAGGCTACATCAGGTATGTAAATAATTGACTTGTTTTCAGCGGCTGACCCTAACAGTTCTTTTGTATGTTCAACGCCATTTTTATCTCGACTATAAATTAGAGTGGCGTTCTTGAGTATGTATATAGCTAGTGCCTTAGCCACAGGGCTTTCAAATGGACCATAAGTTTGGGGAAGTAAAACTAGCTTTTTTTGACATAGAATAACCAATATTTTTAGGAAAGCATCCGCTCTAAAACGTGACATTCCATAAATATCGCTAAAGCTATCTCCATAGGTGATATCAGCAACTAAATCCGCTTCCATCAATTCCTTGAAATAGAGATTTGTCTTTTCAAGGAATTGCTGAAATCCTTTGAACGGTAGGAGTCTCAAAAGCAGAGCATAAATAATCAGGACATATACATTATTCGGTTTTGACAGATTGAGACCTGTCCACAAGGCTCTATTTTTAATCCAAATGTCTCGTCCCGCAATAGTTATTTTCTGGTCAGATTCGTCTATAATTGTCCGCAGAGTAACTTCAGCGTCACTCCATTGCGTGA